>JAUZQJ010000016.1 GCA_030951045.1 Mariprofundus sp. | reverse complement strand
ATTTCAGCCATATCTACCTCGTTTTTCCAGAAATGGGGATGCTAATCATTGATGTGGGCTTTGAATACGCTTGTGCAGAATGGATGCCGGTTGATATAGCCTTTAAAGTAATAGCGGCGATGAAGTTATAAATACTTGATGGCAGGAGAGAGTCAGGACAGCTTACTGTGTCATCAGTAGAGGGGGATGATCCATGAACGTATTGCAACAACGGGGCGCTGTGTGGATTCTGGCCTCTGAGATGATGCTGTTGGTGAAGGTGTTATCATGAATAATGGTGGATTTGTAGATCTGCGTGTGAATGACGAAAGCTCGGAAGGCGAGAGCTTCTGGCCCGCCTTTACCGATGTTATGACCGTGATTGTGATTATCTTTTTATTGGTGATGATGACCTTGCTGGTAAAAAACATGGATCTGGTCAATCAATTGCGTGCATCGCTGAGTTCGGAGCGTGCAGCAGCAGCTCAGGCTCAGTCAACCAGTGATACAAATACGGCGCTTAACTTGCGTCTACGCCAGTTAGAAGAAGAGACATCGATGTTGCATATGCGCTTGATGGATCTGGGTGAAGAGCATAATAAAACATTAACGCAGCTCGAAAGTAGTGAGCAGGCAAGCCAACACTTGAAACAGGACCTATCGGCTATTCGACTCGCACAGGAGGTTGCGCTCAACGAGAAGCTACGTTTGCAACAGACCAATACCGAATTAGAAAAAAACAGGTCGGTTCTGCAGCGCAACGTACTTGCATTGGAAACAACGCGCTCAGAGTTGGAAAAGAAACAAGCTGAGCTGACAAGTCAGCTTGAACAACGTCTGCAGGAGTTGCTGGAACAGAAAAACCTTTCTCAGCTTCGGGTAGAAGAGATGGATAAACTGAAAGTCGACCGTGTTCTGGAGCTTGAGCGCTTGAAAAAGCTGGAGAAGGAGTATGCTTCTCTTGAAACACGCTATAATCGTCTGGTCAGGCCGGCACGCTCGCAGCTTGGAAAGGTGGTCACTTTGGTGCGTTATCAAAAAGTAGATGGCAATTTGAGCATCGAGATTCAATCACCCTCAGATGCGAACTATGTGCCTGTAAGCGGCATTGCGTTGCATAAACGCCTGGCTGCACTGCAGAAGAAATTTGGTAAAAAGCTCTATGTGCGCATTATATTTCCTGATGACAGTGGTTTGTCATACACAGAAGCATGGAATTTAACCGAGTCCTTGCTGCGCATGTATGATTACTATTACCAAGAATAGAAATCTAAGTAAGGGTGATGATCGTTTCTGATCGTTAAATAAAAAGGCCTGCCGGAGTGGGGCAGGCCTTTTGAAGAGATCGCTATCGAACATGTCAAAATATATCAGACATGAATGATGACAGGGTTGATTGTATTATGACGAAAAGGCCATTATTTTGCTGATATGACGTTCGAATGTGCCAATAGATTCACCGTTTTCTTTCATCATTTTGTGTGAGATCCTGATTCGATTGTCCTCTGAAATTGTTTCTTTATCGAAGATCTGACGGATGCTGTTTTGTCCGATAAACAGCCATAAATATTGGTGAAATGGGGTGCCATTATTGCTGGTGGTTAAAATGATGTGGATATTGTGCTCTATGATGTCGATCCCAACACCGTCAAAGCTATAATAGAGATGATATGTTTCTGTTTTATCTTGTAGAATGGCTCCGAATTTCAGGGCATGCGGGCCTTCGACATAAAATCCGTCAAACACTTCGCTTTCAAGATGGTTATTTCCAATAGTCGTTAGTATCTGCTGTCCAATATGCGTTCGGTTGACTTTTCCTTTCATAGAGAAGCTCTCCTTTTTTTATGAGTATTTAAATATCTAAGTGATCAAGCATCGCGGACTTAACCCCCAAGTGCAAACCCGGTGAAGTGAATTTTTGACATGTTGGTTTTTTTGAAGCTGTTATCATGATGCTTGGTTGTAATTATTTTCCTTTCATTCACATGATCATGTTATGATTTCGATCATTAAATGAGATAGTGGGTGGTTGCATTGGGAAATGGCGCAAACAGAGAACAATTACGTGCACACAGACAGGTTTTTTGGGATGCATGGCATAAGGCTCAGGCAGATTTACCGCTGAATGCTCTGGAGGTGCGCATTGCCCGTGTGATTCAAATGCATCCGGAATATCATCATTACTTTGATGATATGGATGATTTTCTCGAACGTGACTTTCAGGTGGATGATGGCATGAATCCCTATTTACATCTCTCTCTGCATTTGGCCCTGGAAGAACAAGCTGCTACCAAGCACCCGCCTGAAATGGCAAGAGCGTTGCATCACTTGATAACGGCCAACGACTTGGATCGCCATGATGCATTGCATAAAATTCTCGAAATATTAGCTGAGAGTGTTTATGAATCTCAGCGCACAGGCAGAGAGCCTGATGTGCTTGTCTATGCAGAGCAGTTGAAAGGATTGGTGAAATTATGATTCGAAGTATTTTTGTATCACTGTTCTTTTTCTTTGGCCCGGCACTTCTGTTGTTTATGCTGCGTAATCTAATGCTATTGCTACTTTTAAAAGCAAAAGCCAAACAGGAAAAAGTAGCAGAAGTTGAGGTGATCGATATCACTCCGGTGAAGAAAGATCGTGCACCAACGTGGTTTTATGCGCTTGTTGTCGTCATTAGTTTAAGTTGTGCTATTACGGTGTTTATGAACCTGGAGCGTGGTGGTGCAGAAGTGCAGCATTATGTGCCAGCGCATGCTGATGCATCAGGTAATATTATTCCCGGTGAATGGAAAAGTAAGCCATAGTTGCATCGTTGCCGACTGCTGACTTGATGTCTGATGAGTAATCAATTGAATCTTCTTTCTATAGATACGAGCGATGTGTCGGCGAGCCTGAATGCTGGTGCTATATTGTTAACATCCTCTTCACGCCTGGCTCTGGATTGGAAGCGGCGGCTGGTTACTGAACGTGTCGGGCTGGTGTGTGAAACACCTGAAGTGTTTGCATGGCAGGCGTGGCTCAATGCTCTGACCATGGATATCGCAGCCATGCCGGTTGCACTGAACCGTATGCAGGAGCGATGTCTGTGGGAGAAGACGATCAGCCATGATCTACCTGAAGCATCGACAGCTTCGGTGCGCGGTTTGGCGGGGCATGCGATAGAGGCTTATGCCTTGATACAGGAGTTTCAGGTAGATATGGCTGAGCTGGCGTTTGGCGGTTCAGAGGCAGAAGCACTGGCGCGCTGGATAAAGGTGATGCAGTTGTATTTTAGCGATGGTGTTTATGCCGGTCGCATGTTGAGTGCCGATACAGGTTTACAATTGCTGCAACATATTGAGCAGGTGAATAAGCCTGAAACCTTACTGTTGAGCGGCTTTGATACATATACACCGCTTCAGAAACGTCTATTATCTGCGTTGCAAAGCTCAGGAAATAAAGTGATGCAGCTTAAGGCTGATCTCCCATCAGACGCGATCACGCTTTTTGCTTGTAGTGATGAAATATCCGAATATCGGCACATTGCATCACGTATTAAAACATTGCTGGAGCAAACACCGCATCTGCGCATTGCTGTGGCAACCAGTGCTGGGATTACGGATCTGTCGGCGTTAACAAGGGAGCTGGATGATGTGTTGATGCCAACACATCGGTTGGATCCAACCGATGTGATACGGTCGGTAACTGTCAGCGGGGATGCATTATCTGAAACACCGATGATCAGTCAATTGATGCACGTGCTGGGGTTGGCCGGCAAATCTGCGCTCTCATTCCAGGAATTTTCGACGCTTCTGTTTTCACCCTGGTTAAAAGATTATACCTCCGAGCGCTTGGCTCGGGCTGCGTTGGATGCAAAGTATCGTCAATATAATCGGCATCGTTTGAGTCTGAGCAGTTTGAGCGCCTCACCGGATGTGCGTCAGTTGCCAGCATTGCAGTCGGTGATCAGGGCTCTGATGCTCTGGGATAAACGCAGCCGTAGTGCCAACGCATGGGTGAAGGCCGTGCATGAGTTATTGAAATCAACAGGGTTTGTGCCGCAAGGGCATGAAGATGAGGAACTGCGTAGTAATAGGGACATCCGTCAAATGAATGCATTTCGGGATGTATTGACCTCTCTGGTAGCAGTGGATGCGGTTACGCCTAACATCAGCTGGACACAGTTTTTGTCGCTGTTACGCAGAGCTTGTACCGATGTGCGGTTGGTTTCTATGGCCAAGTATAGCAACGTGGAAGTGATCCCGTTGACGCAGATATCCGGCTTACGTTTTGATCACTTGTTGGTGGCCGCACTGGATGGGGAGTCATTTCCACCTGTTTTCAGACCGCAGCCCATGCTTCCAGTGCGCGTGCAGATGAAATATGGCATGCCGATGAGTAGTGGTGCGCAGCTTTTTGAAACGGCTCAACAATTGTGGCAAGCCGTGCAGTGTGCAGCTCCCTGTGTGGAAATATCTTATGCCAAACAACGGGATGGGAAAGAGCTGTTGCCATCATCGTTTGTAGCTGACTTAGAAGAACACACAGGCGAAGCTATTATTCCCCTTATCACTGCTTTGCCGATGGAGGGGATTGATGATTTATCGGTAGTGCCACTCTCTCCTGAACAGCATGTTAAAGGCGGTACCTCGATTATTAAAAATCAGTCGTCCTGTCCGTTCAGGGCATTTGCCACTCACCGTTTGGGCATAGCAGCGCTGGGCGAAACATCACCGGGTATTGAAGCAAGTAGTAAGGGTTCATTGATCCATCTGGCACTGGAATATATTTGGCAGCAATTACAAACACAGGCGACACTGGCTGCACTTGCTGATGATGCGGTGATGGAATTGATCCATGCCGCCATTTTGCATGCATGGAATAGCACATATCTGTCGGTGGATGAGCGGACACGAAGCTTTGAGCAGAAGCGCATGTCTGCTGTGTTGCGCGCGTGGCTGGATCTGGAACTGGAGCGGCCACATTTCAGCGTGGAGGCCATTGAACAATCTTATGTGATGCGCTTGCCTGAATTCGCGTGGCAGGGGCATGATGTGAGCGCTGGTGATGCCTCTGAATGCACGCAGTTTGAGGTAAACATTAAAGCGGATCGTATGGATGTGGATGCATCGGGTCGTCGTATTTTGATTGATTATAAAACAGGAGCCAGGCAATCCACATCGAAATGGCTGCTGCATGCATCTGATGACGGGGATGCCTCTGCTGAGCGTATTGAAGAGCCTCAGTTGCCACAATATGCATTGGCTGCTGGACTGGGTGTAGATGATGCGGTGGCGTTTGCACGTGTACGTAGTGGCGACATGGCTTTTGAAGGTCTGTGTGGTGACGATATTGGCATCAAAGGTATTGCTGCTTGTGATGGCAAACGCGGCTTACCGGATGATTGGCAGGATGTGTTGGATGATTGGAAAATGAATATCAATGCGCTGGCTACAGAGTTTGTAGAAGGGCGTTGTGATGTGTCTCCCCGTAATGCGGCAGCGTGTCAGTATTGCGGCTTTGAGGCGATTTGTAGGATAGACGAGATGCGTGTTGATCATGCGCTGGAGCACATTGATGAGCGCTGAAGTACGTCTGAAAGCACGCCATCCCGCCGGTTCCTTTCTGGTACAGGCACCGGCAGGATCCGGTAAAACAGAACTACTCAGTCAGCGCATTTTAGCCCTGTTGGCGATTGTTGATGAACCCGAAGAGGTGCTGGCACTTACCTTTACACGAAAAGCGGCAGCTGAAATGCGTACGCGGGTTCTTGAATCGCTCATGGCTGCTAAGCCGGATGCATCTGCATCGCACAAGATGGAAACCTGGAAACTGGCCCAACAAGTGATGCTGCGTTCAGAAGAGAAAGGGTGGCATTTAACGGCGCATCCGACCCGTCTGCGTATCATGACACTCGATAGTTTGACCTACTCCATAGCACGGCAGCTGCCTCTGTTGTCCGGTTTTGGTGATATGCCAACACCATCGGAGCATGCGCAGCGGGCCTATAGGGAGGCTGCCGAGGCAGCCTTGAATGAAACAATGCGTGATTTTTCCGATGCTGCGGAATATGTGTTGCTGCATTTGGATCATAATGCGGTGACGCTTATTGCTCTGCTGGCAGATATGTTGGGCAAACGGGAACAGTGGCTCGATGAGATTGCCATGCATGGCCGTGATATGGGCTCTTTGCGCTTGATGCTGGAGCAGAATCTGGCCGATATTATGATGCATAAACTTGATGCCTGTGATGCATTAATGCCGATCGATGTGAAAGCGGCGTTGCCCGGGTTAATGCGTTTTGCCGGTGAGCAGAAAAAAAATGAGCTGCTTCAACAGGTGGGTGAGTGGCCGAAGGCTTCACTGGATCTATTGCCACAATGGCAGTTGATTGCGAATTTTTTATTGACCGCTTCAGGCCCCGATTATCGTAAAGCCGGTGGTGTGACGGTGCGTTTGGGATTCCCGGCTGGTAAAGCCTTTGCGGATGAGAAAGATCAATTCAAGCTACTGCTCGATACCTTGGCAGGTGGTGGTGAACAGGCATTGGCGTTGGCAACACTGCTGCATGAGATTCGCCAGATGCCTGATAGTGCGGCTATTGATAGCGCACAATGGCAGGTGCTGGAATCGTTGTTTTTGTTGTTGGTCTTGGCCAATAAACATCTGCAAATAGCTGTTGGCAGACAGGGAGAGGCTGATTTCACAGAAATTGCCTTGCGTGCGATGGAGGCTCTTGGCGCCAATGATGCGGTGCCGGGTGATCTGTTAATGAAACTGGATTATCGCATTCATCATATTCTTGTGGATGAGTTTCAGGATACCTCGTATTTGCAAATGCGTCTGTTGCAATGTCTAACGGCTGGATGGCAGGAGGGTGATGGGATACATCGCAGCCTGTTCATGGTTGGTGATCCGATGCAATCGATCTACAGATTTCGTAAAGCGGAAGTCGGTCTGTTTCTCAATGCAGCCAATAATGCGGCAGGTTTGCCGCTGGTTGAGGCCTTGCAGCTGGAGCGCAACTTTCGTTCTGCTCCGGCCATTGTGGATTGGGTGAACCGTGCTTTTCAATGTATTTTCCCTGCCGTGCAGGATGTGATTTCCGGTGCTGTGGTACATGCACCTGCCGTAGCTGCATTGGCGCATGAAGGCTCTGTAAATCTGCATATTCAACATGCTAAGAATGCCGATGTAGAAGCTGAAACGGTGCGTCGTTTGGTACAGCAGGCATTGGCAACACCTTCTGCCAAGGGAGATCCACAGCGGATTGGTATTCTGGCGCGTTCGCGTAAGCATCTGCATGCCATTATGCAATCTTTGCAGCTTGCAGGGATTGCCTTTCGCGCCATCAATATTTTACCGCTGCATGCCCGGCCTGAAGTGCGTTTGTTGCGGGCATTATTGCGGGCGCTGCTGCATCCGGCTGATCGCGAATCATGGGCTACGATTCTCAGGGCGCCATGCTGTGGCCTGGAAAGTTATGATATGGCGGTGTTGCTTGCTGGTCATGATCAACCTGTCTGGTCGTTGCTACAGGATGATGATCTGTTTCAGCAATTAAGCATGGATGCGCAGGCGCGCATTAGATCTATTCGCACCATTCTGGAACCATGTTTGGCGATGAGTGGCAAGGTGGCTGTCATGGAGTTGTTGCAAACGGCATGGTTGCGCTTGTCGATGCCTGCAATGATTGATGCGTCGGCCAGTTTGAATGTGGATGCTACGCTGGCATTGATTGGGTCACTGGAGCAGGGCGGTCGTATTGATTTTGCACAGTTGGATGAGCGACTGGAAAAACTCTATGCAACGCCGGATGCAAGCGCATCTGCAGCGCAGGTGGAGTTGATGACCATGCATGGAGCCAAAGGCTCGCAATGGGATGTGGTTATCTTACCGGGCTTGGGCAACAAGGGTGCTAATGTTGATACACCGCTGTTGGCATTCAGTGAGGTACCCGTGGCAGGCGGGGCGATGCCGTTGATGGCGGTGAAAGCCTCAACGCGGCAGAAAGATGCGCTTTATTCCATGGTGAGCAGTGTAGAGAAGAGCAAAGACAATAATGAGCTACAGCGTCTGCTTTATGTTGCCTGCACGCGCGCCGAAACGCATTTACATCTGCTTGGTCATGTTTCTGAGGTGAAAGGAGCGGCGACAACCGGTTCCTTGTTGCACCTCTTGTTGTCTGAAGATGAGGGTGGCTTTGGTGCGCATATGTGGAATGTCGAAGCTGGTGATCAGTCGATTGCCGGTAATCCATTGGGTTTAAAGAGGGTCAGTCATGCGTTGGATGTGTCAGCGGTGATTTCTGATGATGCAGAACAGGTGGGAATGCATGATCAGGAGGTTGAATACGTTTGGGCAGGGGCTGAGGCTGCGCCTGTCGGTAACGCCGTGCATGCAGCGTTGCAGCATATTGCGCAACTGGGTATTGAGCACTGGTCTGATGAGCATACGCAACGGGAATTGAATATGTTGAACCGCACGCTGATTGCCGAAGGCTTATCGGGAGGTATGTTGAAGGCTGCCTCCATACGCTGTGCCGAGGGTTTGCAGCGTGTGTTAAGCAGTGAGAAGGCCCGATGGATTCTTTCAGATCGACATCAGGATGCACACGCAGAATGGGCATTGAGTTCGGAGTGTGATGGTTTTATTTCGCATAATATTATTGACCGTAGTTTCATTGATGAACAGGGCATACGCTGGATTATCGATTATAAGACGGCCTCACATGAGGGTGGTAGTCTGGAAGTGTTTTTAAAGGAAGAGGTGAAACGCCATACTTCACAGCTACAACGCTATGCTCTTATTCTGAAAAATAGAGAACCTAAACGAGAGATTAGGGCGGCTCTTTATTTCCCTATGCTGGATGCATGGTCTGAGCTTGATCTCTGTAAGCTTGACCGGGATTCAGAGTGAGTTGTTGATTTCTGGCGACATGTTTTTTTGCACGAATGTTTCTTCAATATCTATATTATCAGGGCTTTATGGTGTTTCCACAGAGACTGTGGATAACTATGTGGATGAATGAACGCATTGGCCTGCTTGTATTGCATTTCGGTGACATGCATTCGGAATGCTTAATTATTAGGCATTAATATTTCATTAGTTATAATAGTACTTTATAGTGTTTTACTTAAAGTTAAACATCTAAATAATTGCTTGTCATATAGATTATTCTTTAAGGCCTCGAAAAAGTGGATAATGTTGAAGTGATGATGGTATGCGACGTGTGGCAGGAGGCCGCTGTAAAGATGCTGCTATCTCAGCCCGTCGTTTTCGAAGCATGTGGGTAACTGTGAAATAAATCAGTGCAGCTGATTAGATATCGCTGTTCAGTATAAAAGTGCCATCACTGACTTCTTTGAGCTTAATGATTTTAGCATTACTGAGTTGATACCAGCCATCAGGTTGTAAGCCCTGAAGCAGTTCAATGATGCGCGTGCCGGAGTGATAATCACCAATCACCAAAATGTGTTTGCCTGAATTGCCAAAGGTGCGAATGATTTTATCCGCAGCGAATGTTGTCTGAGTGATCCCTTCATCATAACTCTGGGTATAATATCTGTAGTGAGAGTGTGCATCAGGAAAGATGAAGAAGGGTTTCATTTTCCTGTGAAGTTTAACCCTTGGTCCGAACTTTAACCGGGCTGTATGTTGGATGGCTGGTTTCTTTTGCCAGCAGCACTCATCAAGGCTTGGCCATATTTCAGCAGTGCGTTTTTCTTTTTTCAGGAAAGGAAGAATGGTTTTTAGCGCGCGCTGCTGTGGGCCAACAATAATATGATCGATGTCGAGCTGTTGCAGCTGTTTTGTAAGGCGTTGTACCTGTTGTTCTCCCGCATCGGAAAGTGTGCGATCATTATTGATATTCGCAGTGCCAGTGGCATTGCTCATGGTTTCAGCATGGCGCACAAAATAGATCTCGGTTGCATGCGAGGTGAATGTTTCAGCCCCGGCCTGAGTGCTTGCACAGAACAGGGTGATGATGATCGGTAGTGTTTTTAACATTAGGGTAGCTTATCCAAGAAAATAAGATCAGGCAAAAACGGATGGTTGATTCGGATGATTGCCGATAATGTTTATGACTCGACTATGGCCATGGCTGCGGCATAAGCGGAAGACCAGGCCCACTGAAAATTGAAGCCACCGAGATGGCCGGTGACATCGACCACCTCTCCAATGAAATAGAGGCCGGGGATCTTTTTGGATTCCATGCTTTTTGAAGAGATCTCGTTGGTGTCCACGCCGCCCACGGTCACTTCAGCTGTGCGATATCCTTCGGTGCCATTGGGTTTGAGTTGCCAGTCCTGCAGTAGCGAGATAATGAGTAGTAGTTGTTTTTTGTTGAGTTGGCGTATTTTTGTCTCGCCCAACTCTCCGGCCATCAATAATTGTACCAGACGCTTGGGTAGTAGCTCAGATAACACAGTCGTGAGTTGTGCATCCGGGCGTTGCTCTTTTAGTGCGAGCAGGGTGTTGATGCCAAGCTTCGGCAGTAGGTTGATTGTAAGTGTGTCGCCCGGTTTCCAGTATGATGAAATTTGCAGTATAGCCGGGCCTGAAAGGCCACGGTGGGTGAATAGCATCGCTTCACTGAAGGCGTGGGGGCCGCAACTGACAGTGACATCAAGCGAGATGCCGGCCAATGATTTTAAGGACTCTTTTTCCTGGCCTGTAAAGGTGAAGGGTACAAGCCCTGCAACAGGTTGATTGACGTTCAGGCCAAAGCGTTCGGCAAGGGTAATGCCAAAAGGGGTAGCGCCCATCTTGGGGATAGAGAGGCCGCCGGTGGCAATAACCAGCGATGTTGAAGTGAATGTGCCGCGATCACTCTCGACAGTGAATTGATGATTTTTCTCTGTGATGGTGTTGACCTTGGCATTGAGCTGGATGCGCACACCATATTCATGGCAGGGGGCCATGAGCATTTCCAGGATCTCTTTGGCCGAATCATCACAGAATAGCTGGCCATGTTTGCGTTCGTGGTAAGGAATCTCTGCCGCTTCAACCATATTGATAAAATCCTGCGCGCTAAATCGGGCCAGAGCAGACTTGCAAAAGTGAGGATTAGCCGAAATAAAATGATTTGGCGTGGTTAAACGGTTGGTGAAATTGCAACGACCACCGCCGGAGATCAGGATCTTTTTTCCAACCTTGTCGGCATGATCGAGTATCAACACGGATTGCCCCATCTGCGCTGCGGTCGCCGCACACATCAGTCCGGCGGCACCTGCACCAATGATAATGATGTCGTATGTGTTTGAGGTCATCGTGAAATCCATTGTGTTGTGATCTGTCTGTTTTTGGAGCGGGTGAAGGGAATCGAACCCTCGTTCTTAGCTTGGGAAGCTACTTTACTACCATTGTAAGACACCCGCATATATCGTTTCGTATCATCGCGAATGGTGGTCTTTTTCCTTTCGCTTGGAAACAATACATCTGTTTTGACTGCCCGCCAAAAGCAAATGCTTGTAATCGAATGAATTACAACAGGATCTTCTTTGCTGTATAAGAGAGCACGGTACATCTCCATAAGAGCAGTATAACACCCACTTTACCAAGCTAAGTCAGATTATTCATAAATACTTGTTGTGCCCTTACTTGTTCCTTTATTCGCACCAAATCCTTCATGCCCCAGGGCACCCTCTCTGCGCAAGCGCATTCACCTTGTCAGTCGTCCGTATGCATTGCTGCGGTCTCCCTTCTCGTAATCCGGCAAGGTGAATGCCGCTTGCGGCAGAGAGAGCACCCTGGGGTGTTGCAAACAAACGCACGGCGCAATCATCACAACGATTCATGAATAATCCGGGCTGATATGGCTTCCCCTGTCAACGACGTATACAGGGTGTCGTGCCAATGCGAAGCATTAGCCTTTTTTACTACATGCGCACGCTTGATTTGATACATTCAGGAGAGGCGAGACCGTTTTATGGCGGTGATTGTTACTCTGATATACGTGGATTCACCGATTACCCGGCTTACCGACAAGACCTGCTTTCACCAACCCGGGTTTGACCTCTGTCTAAAGTCGTGGATTAAGCTGCGTATGCAGCTATGCCTTCATAGCCCGAACGAGGGTTCCCTGGCGCTTCAGATCACGCCTCACTTGAATGTACCTGTGCTGCTTAATGCTTGCGGCTGTTCACCTCCTTGTCTTGCTGACGATCCATTGTTAATGGTGTGTGTTCGGTTCAACCTGCTGTGTAATATCCCAGATAAATCCGCATAACTCTCTGGCTACTGCGGTGGTAATTAGCTTGCCGTTTTTTCCCCGCATGTTCAATTGATGATAACGACCGCAAAGCCGCTTTTGTGCTTGCCACGCAATATCTACCACGGCTTTATCGAGCCCACGCTGACGCCGTTCAAGATGTCGCGTAAGTCGTGCTGGAAACGGTAATTCCAGGCAGACTCCACCAGTATCCTGCGCACATGACCGTTACCTGTTTTGGTAATCGCCCCTTGATGACGCTTGCAGCCACTACTGTATTCACTAGGAACCAGGCCAATCGCTGCCATCAACTGGCGTGGATGGGAAAAACGGCGTAAATCTCCCATCTCTGCAATCACGCTCACCTTCAAGGTCTTCGACTTCAGTGCTCTTGCCGCGTGCAAATGACTCTGCCATGCCTTCGAGAGCTTTCTTCTTCCACTGGCTAATCTGGTTGGGATGAATCTTATATTCCGAGGCTATCTCGCCAACGGTTTTCTGACCCTTAAGCGCATCCAGTGCCACACGCGCCTTGAATTCCTTGCTGTAACTTTGCCGTGCCATCGTTCTCTCCTTTGGCTGGAAAAGTACACCTTAATACACTTTAGATAACTGTCCTATTTTCGGGGTCCATTTCTGTCTTGTGTATGACATTGATCTGTCACCCGTCTGTAATAATCGCCACTAGTATTGCGTAGCGGAAGTGGAGGAACATTTCCATTATCCAAATAATATAATTCAAGGGGAAAGTGATGTTAATAAAAACTTATGGGCGATGTCTGGTTGCGATAGCCAGTTGCGCGATAATTTCAGCCTGTGGCGGTAGCGGTAGCGGACAGGCTGTTGCTCCTGCTGCTGCAGTTACTGTTACCGGCATATCGTTTTCAAGCACATCGGCACCAACCGATCAGTTTGCTGCCGGAACTGCAAATGCAGCCTTGAATATGTCCAAAACCTATACCACCTCCGTAGTCACCGTGACTTTCAGTGACGGTAGTCAGTCGCAGTACCCGCTAGAGCACAAAATGTTATTCAGAAGTGACGATGTGATTCACGGCGGTGTTCATGCCGGCGAATATTATGGCGGCATCATCAATAAGGCAGGTGCACCGGTTCTGGATCCAGTGGCTGCCAACAATCCGTTTTATGCCTCTGTAACAGGCAAAGCGGTTACTGCCGGATTAAGTCCAGCCAACAAAGACCAACTTGT
>JAUZQJ010000159.1 GCA_030951045.1 Mariprofundus sp. | reverse complement strand
CAGGCTCAAGAGCGTTTTAAATTAGTGTTTGACCACTCCAGTGACGCAATTTTTATTCATACAACTACCGGAAAGATCGAAAGCGCCAACAGGGAAGGTATGAATATGTTTGGCTATTCGCAGACAGAATTTCAACAGATGCAACTGTTCGATCTGTATACTGAAGCCTCTCTGGCTGATGCTAAAGATCTATTTGAACGTTGCCAAAGGGATGGGCAGGTCAGGTTTGAAACTGTTTTTAGAAAGCGTGATGGCACGGACTTTCCGGAAGAGGTCTCTGCCAGCCTGTTTGAATATGGCAGGGGTGGTCTTATTCAGGCTTCAATTCGGGATATTACGAAGCGCAAACTGGCTGAAAAGCGCATTTATCTCTTGTCCAGATCACTGGAACAGACAAATGAAGCTATTCTTATCACGGACCCGAACGGTAATTTAGAGTTTGTGAATGCAGCATTTAGCAAGGTCACCGGCTATGCCCCCGATGAGGTGATCGGGAAAAACCCGCGCTTGCTGAGCAGTGGCGAGCAGAGTAGTGCGTTTTATGCTGATATGTGGGCGAAAATAAGTCGTGGTGAGCCGTGGCAGGGAAGGGTCATAGATAGAAAACGCGATGGTAGTTTCTACCCTTCTCTGTTGGCGATTTCACCAGTGCTTGATGATGATGGGAGCATTCTAAATTTCATTGGTATTCAACAGGACATGACAGCCTATGACAATCTGAATGACCAATTTTTACAGGCGCAAAAGATGGAGGCCGTTGGCACCCTGGTAGGAGGTATTGCCCATGATTTCAATAATATGTTGGCAGGTTTAACTGGAAATCTGTATCTGGTTAAAAACAGGGTGAAAGATGACCCCTATCTGGTGCACAGGCTTGATACGATGGAAGACCTCTCTTCCCACGCTGCAAATATGATCAAGCAACTGCTGGGTTTCTCCAGAAGGGGGTGCGTCAGCATACAGCCAATAGATTTGACCTCTTTTTTAAAAGAGGCGCTCAAGATGATTAGTGTCTTGGTGCCTGAAACAATAGCGATAGATGAGCATATATGTAACCAGCCTCTGCAGGTCGAAGGTGACGTTACGCAACTTCACCAGGTTATTTTGAATCTTGTGAATAATGCCCGTGATGCGCTTGATGGCGTCAAAAAACCGGCCATCAGCATCACACTGGAGTCATTTCACGCTGATGATGTATTTATCAATACGCACCCCTATTTTGTTGTCGGAGATTATGCGCTCTTAAGCATTGCGGATAATGGCAGCGGTATTTCTGAGGAGCATATCAAACAGGTATACGAACCCTTCTTCACGACCAAGGCGCAAGACAAAGGGACAGGGCTGGGGCTTGCTATGGTGTATGGCACTATTAAAACACATCAGGGTTTTATTGATGTGCAAAGCAGAGAATGCGAAGGCACAACATTTCATATCTATCTACCTGTCTCGACAGATCATCAAACTGCCCATATTTCTTCTGAAGCAGAGCCTGCTATGGGTAAGGGTGAGACCATTCTGCTGGTTGATGATCAACAATATCTCATCAAGACAGGCAAATCGGTTCTCGAGAGCCTTGGCTATCATATCCGAGTTGCCGAAAATGGTCGGCAGGCTGTGAATATGGTGAAAACAGACGCTGATATTGATCTGGTCATTATGGATGTTGTCATGCCGGTGATGGGAGGGAAAGCCGCCGCTGCAGAAATTCGCAAATTTCATCCGTCGGTACAGATTATTTTTGCTACTGGCTATGATGAAGATACAGCGCCCCCTATGAAGGATGAACTGCTAATCTGCAAGCCTTTTTCAATTGCCGAGTTAAGCCATATGATTCGTAACCAGTTAGATGGTTGATGTGTACATCTGACATGTCTCTGTTCGCAGATGCTTTATTTTGTTGTTATTGATTTGTTAGGTTTTTGCATCGCTATATACGTCGCTATTGATGAGGTTATAAAAACAGCGCGGGTAGTGTTATTCACCGGCGACGGTCATACCTGAGATGGCAATCGATGGCACGGCAGAGGAACCTAACCATGTGAGGTCGGAGCCGATCATTTCAATGTTCGCGAACATGTTTTTCAGGTTGCCGGCGATGGTGATGCCTTGTACTGGATGCGAGATCATACCGTTTTCAATCAGGAAACCACCTGCACCGCGCGAATAATCACCTGTTACACCATTGACTCCAAAACCAATCAGTTCGGTGATCAATACACCGTTACCGATAGCGCTGATCATCTCTGCCTGTGTCTGTGCACCGGGCTGCCAGATGAGGTTGGATGAACCAATACCGATATCACCGGTTAAACCGCGCGAGGCGTTTCCCGTGGCTTGTTGCCCGAGACGTTTGGCAACATAGCGATCAGCTAAAAATGTGTTGAGGCAACCATTTGAAATGATCCTGTTGCGTGAACAGCGTGTGCCTTCACCATCAAACAGACGGTTACCCAAGCCATCAGGATGATTCGGGTTATCTTCAATGCGTACAAAATCAGGGAAAATATTTTGATTCAGACTTTCAGCCAAAAATGAACGTTGTTGCAATACGGCGCGCCCATTGATGGCACCAATCAGATGGCCAAGCAGAGAGGCTGCGATGCGTGGTTCAAAGATGACTGTGGTCTCGCCACCTTCTATGGGGGAGGGGTTCAGACGTCGGCAAGCTCTGCTGGCTGCTTCTTCTGCAATCTGTTGTGGGGAATGTAAATCGAGAGCGCTAAAAGCACGGTGCCAGGCATAATCGCGCTGCATGTGTTCACCAGTGCCGGCGATCACCGATACGCTCAGTGACGCTGAAGCTTTGGCATATTCGGCAATAAAACCATCACTGGAGGCATATGCGACCCGGCTGCCTCCAAAACTGGCATCTGCACCTTCACTGTTGCTGATAAGATCGGAATAATTGCGTGCAATCTCTTCACATTCCAGGGCTGCGGATTTGGCTTGTTCCAGATTCCAACCGCAGTCGGTGCGATCATGTTCGTCTGCCCAGACTTGCATTTCACTCACACTCGGGTGGTTAGCACCAACCGGTGGCACGGCATCCGGATCAGGCTCGGAGATACGCGCCATACTGATAACCTGTTCAGCCAGCTTGTTCAGACCGGATTCAGACACATCCGATGTGGAGGCTGTGGCAAAAGCTAAACCTTTTGGTGTTTCAACAAAGGCACGTAGTCCAATGCCCTGTGCATCTTCGCGCTCCACCGACTCAACGACACCATTGCGGATGCTGATCGAGTCCCCGGTGTCGCAAATTGCCACGGCATCGGCATGAATAGCACCATTTTTTTGGGCTGCTTCAAGTAACTGAAGGGATTGCCCTGAGATATGCTTTTGAGCGCTGTGTTTCACGATTGTGCTCATGCCTCAGTACCTCCGACAATCAATTCATCAATGCGAATAGTCGGTAGCCCGACACCAACAGGTACAGATTGGCCTCCCTTGCCACAGGTGCCTACACCGGGATCGAGTTCGAGATCATTGCCGATCATTGAAACCTTTTGCAGTACTTCATGACCTGAGCCAATCAGGGTTGCCCCTTTGACCGGATATTGGATCTTACCATTTTCGACGTAATATGCTTCAGAGGTGGTGAACACAAATTTGCCCGAAGTAATATCTACCTGACCACCACCAAAATTCACGGCATAGATGCCGCGATCCAATGAACTGATAATATCATTGGGATCATCTTGACCGGCCAACATGAAGGTGTTGGTCATACGAGGGAGTACAGGGTGCGCATAGGATTCACGCCGTCCATTACCGGTCGCTTTCATGCCCATCAGGCGTGCGTTCTGCCTGTCCATCAGATAACCGGTTAGAATACCATCTTCGATCAATACAGTGCGGTTGGTTTCTGTGCCTTCATCATCGACGGTCAGCGAGCCACGACGATCAGAAATGGTACCGTCATCAACTACAGTAATGCCTTTGGCTGCAATGCGCTGTCCCATTTTATCGGAAAATACGGAGCTACCCTTGCGATTGAAATCACCCTCAAGACCATGCCCAATGGCTTCGTGCAACAGAATGCCCGGCCAGCCCGGCCCCAATACCACCGGCATATTACCAGCGGGAGTGTCGTGGGCATCGAGATTCAACAGGGCCAGACGTACCGCTTCATGCACAAGGCGCTTGGCTTCGTCACCTTCCGTCAAGCGTGTTAGCGCAAAACGACCACCACCACCGGCGGAGCCAGTTTCGCGCTTGCCATCCTGTTCAACGACTACAGAAATATTCAGGCGCACCAGTGGACGGGCATCCTGAATATGACAGCCATCCATGCGGATAATATGAATGTCAGAAAAAGAGCATGATATATTGGCAAAGACCTGCACAACCCGTGGATCAAGGCTTCTAGCCAGTGTATCAAGCTCTTCAAGCAGCAGTTTGCGTTGCAGAAAATTAACCCCATCCGCTGGATTGATGGCTTGATAGAGGGGGGCTGGCCGGTTTTCACCCTGATGAATGGAGACTGGAGCAATGTTCTGCGCATGCTCGGCGATGGCGCGGGCAGATTTGCCCGCCTGCATAATTGCAGCATGATCAAATCTGTCTGTATAGGCATGCCCGGCCGATTCACCTTTGATAACGCGTGCGCCCATGCCCTGATGGGTGGAGGCGGATACGTGCTTCACCCGACCCTCTTCCAGAGCCAGTGATTCAGACACGCTGTGTTCAATATATAGATCACCATCATCGGCCTGGGCGGGTAACATCTGAGAGAGTACCGATTGAAGGGTTTCAATGGCGATGGGTAGTTCAGAGTCAGGGGTGGGGTAATTCGATGGTGTCGGCATAATGGCAATCGTCGTACATGGTACTCAGGTGTCAAGGGCAATTGATCATTGTAATAGGGAAATCATTTTTAGTAAGTAAGGCGTTCAAGAGATTTTTACCGTAAAGTTGCCCCAGGGCAATCGCCATTAAATGTTTAAAAGACTTTACAGCAGTCCCTCCATGGGAGTATCTCTTGTGTAAACACACACACCTTCAGGACGCAGATTAAGTCAAAAACATTTTACTTAGATGATTCATGCTGTCTGCGGTAGATTGTATGAAATAAGAACTCTAATACTGTATAGAATTTGCTTTTCCTTTGCGTAACTCTGCGTACTTTGCGGTGAAATGCTTTTATCTACTACGTGACGCTATGCAATAAATTTTCTAGGTTCTGCACATGATTGAACTTATTAAACTATCCGATCCTGTCACGATCCAGATTTTGCGCGATGCGCTGGAATCAAGACAGATTATATTTCGCATTGATAACGCTGGCATGAATGCGTTGATGCCATTGCCAACGGTGATGGA
>JAUZQJ010000158.1 GCA_030951045.1 Mariprofundus sp. | reverse complement strand
AGTGGAGTATTAAAACAGCTCTCCCCCATACAGTTCTTTGGTGGCATCGCGATACTGATACTAATCACGTTTTCATTTTATTCTCTCTCTCGTGATCTTGCTATCGGCCTTGAAGATGATCTGCGTACCGCATTTGACCAGCAGAATCTGACCGTGGTGGATATTGCCAGTTCACGTGTGGGTTTCCATATTGATAATGATGTGGCCGAAAATGTACGCTTGTTGGGTCAATTCCCGGCCATGCAAAGGCTGGAACTACACAACGGCACGCGCGACATGGAAAAAGTAAACACCTTTGCCGCTCCGCGTGTAGATGGTTTTGTACTGTTTGATGCCGATGGTGATTTCTTCACTGCATTTCCTGAATCCATGCGGCATTTGTATAAGGACAACCAAAGTGAGACCGACTTTTTCAAAACAGCCAAAGAAACAGCCAGCCTCTATTTCTCTGGTTGGATCCACAATGGTGAACATCTGAAAATGCGCGTGGCTTCGCCTGTTTTCAATCGCATTATCGATAAAAATTTTCCACCCCCGGATAATAAACTCTCCGGCGTTATCATTGCTCAAATCGATTTTGACCGCACCATTGCCAGCGAACTCGGACGACTCAAAGCCAGTGGTCTGATGCACTGGATTGTTGATGAACAAACAGGCGAAGTGTTGTATCACTCGGTACTGCCTCGCAGCACAGCCAAAAATTCCATTGATTCTGATACCACAACAATGGCCAGAGCATTATTACACGCCTTCTCTTCCACTGTGTTGGAGCCCGGCATACATCGCACCAACGTCAATGGTAAAGGCTTTTCCATTGCCAGTGCACGCAGCAAAGTTGGCCCGCACAAAATCATCGTGAACCTGGCCTACGATGATTCGCAAGTGGCCGGCCTCGTACATGATAAAACCAACCGCATCTACCTGCTTGGTATTGCCTTTTTAGTCATGGTGCTTATCGGCGCTGCAATAACCCTGAGACAAATGGCCAAGCGTCAGGCATTGGTGAGTGAAAAAGATCATCTATCACGTGAATTAGCTCTGGAAGAGGATAAAAAGAAACTCAGCGAACAGGTCTTCCAGTTACAAAAGATGGAAAGTCTGGGTGAACTGGCTGCGGGTACTGCCCATGAACTGAACAATGCACTATCAGGCCCAATGGGCATGTTAAGCATGTTACAAATGAAACCAAATATGGATGCAGAAAAACGCGCTGATATGCTGAATAAAGCCGTCAATGGCGTGGATCAGGCGCGCAGCATTGTAGAAGGACTACTGCGTTTCTCACGTAGCGAACGCAATGAAAAGCAGCTCGATGATCTCAATGAAGATATTCTTTTTGTCATCAATATGTACAAAAAAGAGTTCGATCATGCTGGTATTCTTTTGCACCATCATTTACTCGAGGGGCTGCCCAAAGTATTTGCCTCACACCGGCAGATTCAGCAGATCCTTCTCAATCTGGTCACCAATGCAAAATATGTTCTCAACAAAGGTGGATTACTGGAAATAAGCAGCGAAAATCAACGTCGAGGTGGTGTTGATGGCATTCTTATTCAAGTCAAAGACGATGGCCCCGGTATGACTAAAGAGACGCAACAGCGCATCTTTGAACCATTTTTCTCCACCAAACCGGTGGGCGAAGGCACAGGACTCGGCCTCTCCATCTGCTATGGCATTGTGCAAGATCACGATGGCATCATGGAGGTTGAAAGTAACGAAGGAGCTGGAGCCACGTTTAGCATCTGGCTACCCACGCATAAGGAAGCAGAATAGATGAAAACCATTTTGGCAGTAGATGACAATGAACACGTGCGTGAGATTCTTATACCCATGCTTGAGTTCTGGGCAGAGGATCAAACATTTGACGTGACTATCGTAGAAAAAACCAATGGGGCAGAGGCGCTTGCATGGGTAAAAGCGCATACACAACCAGACATGATACTGCTGGATGTACGTATGCCAATCATGGGCGGTGCCGAATTTTTACGGCAAGCAGCCCTGCTTGGTTTTGATTTCCGTCCATTCACGCTACTGCTAACCGGTTATGCAGATGATCTGGAAGAACATCTTGGCACAGATGCACTGCTCATGAAACACTTGCGCAAACCATTCACAGCACCCGAACTGTTCACAGCACTGGACAAGCTCATGGAAAATGTCGAATTAATGATGAAGTCATAAAAAGACCATCCATGGGCGCTTAATGATCCTTCATACGCCGTACTAAACCTTTACTGGAAACCACCCGATCAATAAACAGAATGCCATCGAGATGATCAATTTCATGCTGGATGACTCGCGCTTCGAAACCAACGGAAGTCAACTGCTGGCACTGGCCATATTCATCGTCAAAATGCACAGATATTTCCGCAGCTCTAGGCACCATACCCACCCAATCGGGCACCGACAGGCAACCCTCGCGTCCCAGGCGTTCGCCACTAGCGGATTCAATGCGTGGATTAGCCATAAACAACAGCCCATGATTTTTACAGGGTCTCAGACTCTGGCTACAGTCCACTACAATCATACGCCTGTTATCACCAAGCTGTGGTGCCGCAATACCAACACCACCGGGACCTGCCTGCATACTCTGGTGCAAAACCAGAAACTGCTGCATTAACTGTTCATCAAAAATGTTCACCACATCTGAGACTATGCGCAGACGGGCATCCGGATTTGTTAAAATAGTTTGAGCAGACAAGAGAAAAACCGATTGACCTTATAAAACAGCATCGTCCAGAACATGCAGATCGACATCAACACCAATGCTGTTAGCCACGTCATTCAACGTCACACGCATGGCGTCACCCTGGTCGCCCGCAACCACTTCCAACACCATCATATACACATTACTGCTGGATTGATCAGAACCACGTGATTGTGTTGACACATCAACAACCGACACCCCAAGTGTAGCCAACGCATCTGTTACTGCATAAACGATGCCCGCCTTATCTGCTCCATGCACAGTAATGACATGATCTGGTTCCGATGCAGCGGCAGTTGCCTCTTCATCAGAAATCACCTGAGATTGAACCGTTAAACGTGTACGCTGCTCCAATTCTGCCAAGGCAGCTTTCAGTTCGCCGATGGCACGATCTTCAGGCAGATTTACAATCAACATCATCGTAAAACGACCACGCAGGGCTGTCATCGATGAATCTTCAATATTAACGTCGATATGCAACAATGCCTCGGCAACATCACGAACAATGCCGGCACGGTCATGGCCTGAAATGGATAATAATACACTGGACATAGAAACTCCTTTCACACGAATGGATTCAATCTAAGTAAATCATCAAGAAATAGAACAGAACAATGCAATTTTCACAACCATTACTTCACTGAAAATGATTCACCGCAGCCGCATGCCCCTTCTTGATTGGGATTATGATAAACAAAAGCAGATGACAAAGCATCTTGCTGAAAATCCAGTTTCAGGCCTGTCAGCGCCGAATCATAAGATTCAGCATCTACATATAGATCAAACCCATCATAGGATTGCACCAGATCACTCTCTTTGGCTGCGTCGGCCAAATCCATCACATATTCCAGCCCCGAGCATCCAGCCGGCCGCACCGCAAGAGAAAGCCCCGCTTTGCCAGCATCAGACACAAGCGTATTTACGCGCGCTATCGCCGCTTCAGTTAATGTAATATCCATCTGTCTGTTCATGTTAATAATCCTTTTACATCTATAATTTTTTTCACCGCAGAGACGCAGAGGAATGCAGAGTAAAGGCAAGTTTATCGGGGAAAACGAGACATCCGGACCAGTTAGTAGAAGGGAATCAGCACTAGCTCTCCAGACCACCCTTAATGTCATTGCTTTTGACTTACTTTACGTTCCTTTGCGTCCTTAGCGGTGAAAAGCTTTTGTTAGGTTTTACCTAATTCCCGCCATAGCTCTTAAACGCTGCCGAACTGTAACCAGCGCATGCACCAGCGCCTCAGCATCGTCCATGCTATTTCCCGGCCCAAAACTGACACGCACTGAACTGCGTGCCGCCGTATCATTCAATCCCATTGCCAGCAACACATGTGAGGCTTCGCGTTTCCCTGAGGAACAGGCCGAGCCGGACGCCACTGCAAAACCAGCCAAATCCAGTTGCATCAATAGCGTTTCACCGTCCATACCTGGTAACATAAACAGACTGGTATTGGCTGTGCGCGTAGCATCTTTAGAAACAATGCGCACTTCAGGAATCTTATCTGCCAGCTGTTGTTCAAAGGCATCGCGAACAGGAGCAAACTGTGAAAAATCAATCTGACCCAACGCCGCCGAAAAACCCGCAATCCCGGGCACATTCTCCGTACCTGATCGACGTTTGCGCTCTTGTCCACCACCTGGTGATAGCTCTTGCAGTTTCACGCCTCGCTTCACCAACAGAGCCCCAACACCTTTGGGCCCACCAATCTTATGGGCTGACAAACTCATAAAATCAACATTCACGGCTTTAAAATCAAGTGTCAGTTTTCCAAGCGCCTGCACCGCATCCACCAATACCGGAACGCCACGATCACGACAATAATCTGCTACCTGTTGCACCGGCTGAATAGCCCCACTCTCATTATTGACCAGCATCATGCAGACCATGCGCGTGTCATCAGTGATCGCATCAATCATTGCTTCAGCACTTACCACGCCATGCGCATCAGGACGCACGCTGACTATTTCAAAACCATGATCCGAAGCGCGTTGCAAGGGTTGAAGTACCGCAGGATGCTCAATGGCCGTACATATCACACGGCCCGACTCAACACCTGAAAGCACGCTATGAATAGCAATATTATTGGCTTCTGTACCACCTGAGGTAAACACCACGCTACCCGACTCGCAGCCCACAAATGCTGCCAGCGTATCTCTCGCATCATCGATAATACGTCGTGCTGCCCGCCCTGCCCAATGCAGACTGGATGGATTACCTACCGCCTCTACCGCCGCCCGCGCCGTGGCTTCTAGTGCCTGTTGAACAGGAGGACATGTTGCATTGCAATCAAGATACCGTTTCAATCTTAATGACTCCTTCCGGATTATGGATCAGAGGCAAATATTCAGCCACATCGCCCAACTCAATGTGATCAAGCACAACGCTCTTTTCACAAACCTGCTGAAGACTCACCGCATCCATAAAACGATAGATGTGCAAGCCAAGTGATTCCCATAGCTGATGGGTGTCGCAACGCTGGCCACGATGACAACCACGAATACCATTTTCACACATTGTCGTACGCACTGGCTCATTCACAGCACGAATAATTTCGGCAACTGAAATATCCTCAGCATCTTTAGCCAGCAAATAACCACCACCCGGGCCACGCACAGAGGTAACCAGATCATTTTCGCGTAAGCGCCGAAACAGCTGTTCAAGATAAGATAGTGAAATAAACTGCCGTTCTGAAATTGCGGACAGCGTTACCGGCCCCTTCTCTTTCTGATTATTCAAATCAACCATGGCTGAAACCGCATAACGGCCTTTACTTGTTAATCGCATCTGTACCTCCGCGGGCAGATAATACCCGTGTAAAAAAGTCGGATAT
>JAUZQJ010000157.1 GCA_030951045.1 Mariprofundus sp. | reverse complement strand
CTTATCCGGGCACATTGATCTTTGTCAGCCATGATCGTGAACTTATTGCCACTGTTGCCACCCGTATTATTGAGATTACGCCAAAGGGTATTGTCGATTATCACGGCACCTATGAAGAATATCTCAAGTCTCAGGGGGTTTAGTCGAGCAGATCACTCATTACAGGATATCACCTTCACAGAACAGGATGTTACGTGACCGCAGCCAGGCAGTTCGGATTCAGCATAAGCGAAACTTATGAGTGTATAAAATGTGGCTTGCAAACACAAATTTTTCGTCAACAAGATGGCGACCCTTGGCCTTTTTAGACTTCTAGCGACATCTCATCTGACCAGACTCTCGGCAGACTTCTACCCATTTGCAGAAGTGTGAACGCTGAGCCTAAACTCACACAGATCCAGCCAATAGCCTTCTCTATTTCAGCCCCAATACAGCTGCCAGCTAATCCGTCGGGTTATGACAAGTCAGGCAAGTAAGCTTGCGTCATAATTGCAACGGCATGTTGTCGATTATCAGCATAAAGTTTTGTATAAATATGATGTAGATGATTACTGACAGTTTTCGGAGACCGATTGATCGCCCGGGCAATCTGCTTGTTAGTCAGCCCCTTAAGTAAGTGCAGTGCAATAACTCTTTCACTCTTTGTCAGGATTTCAAACACCCCGAGCTGTCGTATATAGAGCAATATAAAATCACAGTGGCGCACAATGCGAACACCCAGCGTCCCCTCCATCAGGTAGCCCGTTTCATCAATAGTACACCAGTGCTCTGGAACCTTATGATGGCGGTCAGCACCCCAATCGGTAAACTCCATTTCCACAAGGGCATCAAAAGCAGCCTCCGCCTCCCGGATCAGCCCCTTAACATCACAAACCGCGATAGACTCTCCCACCCTGCGCTCTTGCGAAGCATGCCTGATCACAGAAAAATGTTTCATAGCCTGCAGAAACGTACTTGCAACATTACAAACGGCCCGATCTTCTCCGGCAAAGGGACTCCCTTCATCCACACGCAGCAACATCAGACCATTCATCTTACCTGTCGATGCATCACTATGAATAGAAAGAAGCGCATGCCTCACGGGCTCATAAGTCAGCGTCCACGCTTGTACCAACGGTGAAACAACAACAACAACCCCTTGCCGTCCGTCACACTGCAGCAACGCAGGGAGCTGCAAGGCAATCAACGTCTCCAGCTCAGGCAAGCACCCGCCGGGAAAACGCACGCCATACGTGCGATGAATATCAACATGAGGGGCATGCACCAGGCCGGAAAACCATACTGCCCCGTCAAATGGAATCAGGTAACAAAGCTCCTGCATGGCCCAACCCTGAAAACCATCAAGGGGTATTTTACACACGCCATGCAATAATGTTGTGGAAAATTCAGTAGTTTTCGCAAAATCTACCAAACCCAATTCAGACTCCATGTCATCTTTAATCTTGAAACTCCCTCACGGCAGAACAGCCGCTAAAACTAAATAGTATCGACAACATCAAGCCCGAATAAATAGGTCAAATGACCCATATACGCAAAACACCGCCAGTATAGCGTGCGGTCACAAAACATCACACTCACTTCTTCCGTGCACCATGCATTACGGCGCATTTACCAACAATATTGATTAAAGAAAAAGAGGACTCTCATGACGGATATCATTACACAGCTAAAAACAACAACAACCCTGCTCATTGGTATCGCCTTTCTAATCACAGGCTGTGGAGGTGGTGGCGGCGCTATTGGAGGAGCTGCCAGCTCAGTAGTCAAAGTTGCTGATGGTTATATTCAGGGCGCGATTGTTTTTTTAGATGAGAACAAGAATGGCGTTAAAGACCCTACTGAACCTGTAGCAATCAATACAAACCCTGCAATCGGTGAATATACCTTTAAAGGCATCTCTCAGGCGACATTAGACCTTTCCCCTATTGTGGTTACAGTGCCTGTCGGTGCCACAGATAGTGATAGACCGAATCAGCCAATTAAAGATGTTTTCAGTATGACCGCTCCTGCCGGTGGTGGTGTCATTACACCGATAACAACGATGATTCAGAGTCAATTGAAGAATAATCCAGGTATGACTCCGGATCAGGCTCAAACTTCCATTAAGAAAGCTATGGGATTACCTGCAAATAGCACAGTTGATTTGGCTGCAGATTATGTCGCTCAAAAGGCTGCTGGCGGTGCCGATGCAGCCAATTATGCTAAAGTGCATAAAGTTGCTCAGTCAGTAGCTACGATTGTGAAAAAGAATCAGGCGGCTCTTCAGAATGCAGCTCCGAAAGGTACAAGCCAAACAACGATGGTTGATTTGATGATGCAGAAGGCGTTGGCTAAGTTGCCTACCATTGTCATGAAGGTTGATGTTGCAGGTGCTAAGTTTAAGGATGGATCAACCGGTGATTTGATTGGTTCAGGTTTCTCCATTGATTTAAACACACTGCAGCAACAGCTTGCTGCTCAGAAGGCCAAATTAAGCAAGCCTGTTTTGTCTCTGAAAGGCCCTAGTTCAATCACCCTAGTTGTAGACCCGGCTGGAACATATACGGATCAGGGTGCGACCCTGCATTCAAATAATCCAAATTTATACACTGGTTTGACCGTGGCTGTGGGTGGTGATGTTGTTGATCCTACTCTCGTTGGTGCTTACACACTTACCTATAATGTGACGCCGAAAGCGACTACTCCACCGACTCCAGTCCCAGCTAC
>JAUZQJ010000156.1 GCA_030951045.1 Mariprofundus sp. | reverse complement strand
GTGGAAGCTGACCGGGCGTATCGATAATGCAGAGAATAAAACGTATGAAGAGGTTTCCGGTTACGGCGTTCTGGGCCGTGCATGGTATGCTGGCGTGAGCAGCAGCTTCTGATGATTTGGCAGGGTTATGCAAGATTGATGGCTGCCATGGTTGCGGCTGTCACTCTGCATGCCCTGCTCTTTTTTTTACTGCCTCCGGGTCAACAGGTGTTACTGCAGCCGGCAGCCGGGGCGTTACAGGTGGAATTACTGGCCAATCACAAGGCGCCGCCTGTCAGGGTTACACCACATAGCCCCACAGCATCTGCGGATAAAGCACCAGAGCCAGCCAGGAGAGTGGCGCCCCCCCCAAAACAGGCTGTAGCAGAAAAAAAATATGAACCACCTGTTATCACGGTAGCCACTGCTACGCGCAGCGCTACTTCTCCCTCCGGGACAACTACAATGCAAGAGCATCGAAAACCTGAGCGGCCTGCAGCTGTAGAGCAGCCTGAAAAACCGCTTACGCCGCCAACCCCACACGCCTTATCGAAGGACGCCAGTGGCAGTACAACCACTGCAGCTATCGTGCCGCGAACTGTTCAGAAGCGGATTCTGGCCGAGGTACATTACCCTATGCAGGCCAGACGCCATGGCTGGCAGGGGAGGGCTGAGTTTGAACTCAGCGTGGATAAGCAACTGATCCATACCGTCACCATGCTGGCCTCCACAGGTCACCCGATTCTGGATCGGGCTGCCCAACGCGGACTTGCTTCCGTGCGCCATATCCCGTTATCCAATGGGCTGTACCGCATGCCTGTTGTGTTTCACCTGCAATGAAGGGCTTTATCGTATCAGCGGCACATTCCGGCGCAGGTAAAACCACGCTCACGCTGGCGCTTATGCAGGCATTGAGGGCGCGAGGTGTGGCATTCTCTCCCTACAAAGCAGGGCCGGATTTTATTGACCCGATGTGGCACAGGGCCGTCGCAGGGAAAACAAGTTACAACCTCGAGCCATCGATGATGCCGATGGCGCATATTCAGCAACTGTTCGACCGGCGCGATGGCATGCCGGTTATTGAAGGCGTGGGTGGACTCTTCTGTGGTGGTAGTAACTCCAATACGGCGAACCTTGCCATGAAGTTGTCCATACCGGTTGTGTTCGTAGTGGATGCGGCTGGCATGGCCGGGTCGATTGCACCGCTTGTGGCCGGCTTCTCCGGCTTTCATGCTGAGGTTCATATTGCCGGTGTGATTGCCAACAGGGTGGGCAGTACTGGCCATGCCCTGATGTTAAAAGAGGCTCTGGCAGCGAATGGTTTGCCACCACTGCTGGGCTGGCTGGAAAATGATGATGCCTGCCTGCTTCCAGAGCGTCATTTAGGCCTGCATCTGCCGCATGAGGAGGATGTACCTGATTTTTCTTCAGCCCTGCACCTTGAAGATACCTTCCGGGCGCTATTACAGTCGGCATCGCAGGCAGATTGCAGGCAACCCTCTGGTAGAAAGGCTGAACAGGGGGCATTGTTGCGAAACAAGCGCATTGCCATTGCCCGTGACGATGCCTTCTGTTTTATCTATCCGGCCAATCTCGAATGGATCATCGCTCAGGGTGGGCTGCCTGATTTCTTTTCTCCGCTGGCAGGCGAATGCGTGCCGGAGGGGGCGGATGCATTATGGCTTCCCGGCGGTTACCCCGAACTGCATGCAGAAGCACTCTCTGGCCGGGGATTTTATTCGATTCGGATGTTTATCGAATCGAATAAACCCGTATTGGCTGAGTGTGGCGGCATGATGATTCTGGGGGAGACCTTGGTTAGCACCGAAGGGGAACATTGGCCGATGGCAGGTCTGTTGCCGTTTAACGTTGTGATGCAGAAGAGGTTGGTCAGTCTGGGCTATCGGAGAAGTGTTTCCGACAGTGATTCTCCGTTGTGCGGCCACGAGTTCCATTATTCTGTGCGAGAGATGCATGAAGATATTCCCGCTGCATTTGATGTGGAACAGGGGGATGCGGGCGTATCCTACAGGCAACTTCGGGCCTCTTATTGCCACTGGTATTTTCCGTCGTCGCCGGAAACGGCGGCGCGGCTTTTTGGGGCGGCCATATGAAGGCAATATTATTCGTCATTGCACTATGTCTGCCGTGGCAACCCGTTATGGCTGCCGAGCGAATCCTTGCACTTGCGCCACATGTGTGTGAAATCCTCTATGCCATAGGCGCACAGGAGGATATCGTCGGCGCTGTGGATTACTGCGATTATCCGAAGGCGGCCAATGCCATACCCAGGGTCGGCAATTACCAGCAGGTTTATCTGGAAGCGGCACTGCGAACCGGGGCTACACTGGCTATAGCGATGGACCGGAGCGTTACCGGTATTGCGCAACTCGAAGCGCATGGTGTCCGTATTGTCCAGAGTTATCCTGCCAGCCTGGAGGGTGTCATTGCTGATATCCGGAAAATTGGCGCGATCACCGGGCACGCAGAAAAAGCCAATTTGGTTGCATCCGGTATTCAGAGGCGTCTGGATCGGGTGAGACAACAGCAACAGCGGCAAAAGCCTGTTCGCGCGTTTTATGAAATATGGGGCGACCCATTGATTACGCCGGGGAAGAATAATTTTATTACTTCGTTACTGCATGAAGCGGGTGCACGCAATGTTTTTGAGGATGTCGAGATTGATGCGCCGCGCATCAATGTTGAAAGTGTGATTCGCGCCAGACCGGATGTGGTGGTAATCCCGACCGAAGCCAGAGATGTTGAGCAGCGCAAGAGATTTTGGCAGAAGTGGCTGGGTAA
>JAUZQJ010000155.1 GCA_030951045.1 Mariprofundus sp. | reverse complement strand
GACTTCCTTTATATAGTCCTTAGCTATAACGTTCGACCATCCTCAAAGACGGTACCTCAGCTGTTCACACAGACGGACTGAAGCGGAAAGGAAGCTATGACTGAACGTAAACGCATTACTGCAGCGACGCTTACGCGCGCCAAGCAGGCAAAAGAAAAAATGGTATGGCTGACAGCCTATGACGCTGCCAGTGCTCAGATTGCTGAAGCCGCCGGAGCTGAAGTGCTGCTTGTTGGCGACTCTCTCGGCATGGTTTCATTGGGTTTTGATTCCACCCTGCCTGTCACCCTTGAGCATATGATTCACCACACAGCTGCCGTTGTACGCGGCCGCAGCAAAGCGTGGGTTGTGTGTGATCTCCCCTTTGGTTCCTACCAGCAAAATCCCGAACAGGCTTTTTTAAGCAGTGTACGTGTATTGCAGGAGAGTGCCTGTGACGCTGTCAAAATTGAGGGTGGTGAACACATGGCTGACACCATCAATTTTCTGTCTGAGCGCGGCATCGCTGTTGTTGCCCATATCGGACTCACCCCTCAATCAGTGAAAAAATTTGGTTCCTACGGCAAACGCGCTAAAGATGACGCAGGACGAGCACAATTGATCCATGATGCAAAAGCGGTCGCTGCTGCTGGTGCGGTATGTATTGTACTGGAAAATATCCCTGCTGATCTGGGCACTGAGATCACCAATATGCTGGATACGCCCACCGTAGGTATAGGCGCGGGAAATCATTGTGATGCCCAGGTACTGGTGTGGAATGATCTGCTTGGTATTTCAGCCTCCAACCCACCTTTTGCACCGGCTTATGCCGATGTGCGCGCTGTGATGAGTGACGCAATTTCACGCTGGGCCGCCGATGTCAAATCCGGTCAGTTTCCCAAAGCATGAGAGTAGCCCATACGACAGCTGAAATGCGCCGCCAGCTCAAAACCCTGCGCGGGCATAATACGATTGCCTTCGTACCCACCATGGGCTGTCTGCACGATGGGCATATGAGCCTGATCAAGGAAGCCAAAGCACTGGCCGATATTGTTGTTGTCAGTATTTATGTAAACCCATTGCAGTTCGGCCCGAATGAAGATCTCGAAACATATCCACGCCCTTTTGAACGTGATGCGCAGATGTGTGAAGAAGCCGGCGTCGATTTTATTTTTCACCCGACGTCGCTCTACCCCAAATCAGGCCCCAAGGTAACATTAAAAGCCAGCAAACTCTCTGACTGCCTGTGTGGTGCTGATCGCCCCGGCCATTTTGATGGTGTGGTTACAGTCGTAAATATCCTGTTCAATATTATCCATCCGGATTTCGCCATCTTCGGCGAAAAAGACTGGCGGCAACTGGCCATTATCCGCCGCATGGTCAACGATCTGCAGATACCTATTGAAATTATCGGTGTAAACATTGTACGTGAAGCAGATGGTCTGGCTATGAGTAGCCGAAACCGCTATCTATCCAACCTTGATCACCAACAAGCGCTGGCCCTCTCGCAAGCATTGATCGCCATGCAAACACTGGCTGCTCAGGGTGAGAATAGCATTGAAACACTCAAGACAGCAGCACAAGAGATTCTCACTGCCGCCAATATCACCACCCAATATCTGGATGTACGCAATGCGACATCGCTAAAAAGCAAACGCAAACTCAATCACCTGAGCAGCCGGGCCTTTATCGCTGCGCAAGTCGGTTCAGCACGATTGATTGATAATATGCCACTTACTTACACCCCGTTGGAGCCAACCTCATGAAACTCACTATGTTAAAATCCAAAATTCACCGCGTCAGCGTCACGCATGCCGAACTCGATTACGAAGGCTCTTGCGCCATTGATCAGAACCTCATGGACAAAGCCAATATTCTGCCCTTTGAAATGCTGCATATTTATAATGTTGCCAATGGCGAACGCTTCACCACTTACGCGATTACTGCCCCGCGCGATTCAGGCACCATCGGAGTCAACGGTGCCGCTGCGCACAAAGCATCTCCCGGTGATCTGTTGATCATCTGCACCTATGCCGAACTGCAAGCTGCCGAGGCTGAACATTTTAATCCCGCCTTAGTCTATGTGGATGAAGACAACAGCATCACCCATACCTCGCACGGCCACCTCGCAGCAGCCTGAGCGTGTCTTATCTGTATGCCATTAGTAACGTCCAGGTCGGACTAGACGCACACGATTGTGAAATAAAACAACAACTAGCAGATCATTGTAGCCTCAATTCCGATGCCCTTGTATCATTCAACTGTGCGCGTCGTGCCCTCGATGCACGCAAAAAAACCAACATCCACTTTGTCTGCACCTATGAGGTTGAACTCAATCACCTGCTCGATCCACTGCCTAATAACAGCCGCCTGATTGAACACTCCTCATTCACTGCAAACACGCCTGAACCATTAAGCAGGCCCGTGAACAACGATGATCATGTGGTTATCATCGGTGCAGGGCCTGCCGGTCTGTTCACCGCCCTAGCTCTGGCTGAATCGGGTGTTCAGGTAAGTCTGCTGGAGCGCGGTAAACCGGTTGAAACACGCATGCGTGATATTGGTCGCCTGCGTTCACGCGGTGCACTCAACCCTGAAAGTAATATCTGCTTTGGTGAGGGTGGTGCAGGCACTTATCCCGACGGCAAACTCTACACCCGCATCAAACATCCCTTCCTGCGCCATGTACTGCACACGTTTGTGCGTTTTGGCGCCAGAGACGATATTCTCGTTGATGCACATCCGCATCTGGGCACCGATAAACTGGTTCGCATTGTACGCAATATGCGTGAAAAATTGATTGAACTCGGTGTGGATTATCGTTTTGAGACCCGTGTAGATGATCTGCTCATGATCAACGGTGCAGTAGCTGGCGTGCGCGCCACCAACTTGGCCACACAAACGGAAGATGAAATAAGCGCTACTCATGTGGTATTGGCAACAGGCCACTCAGCCCGTGATACCTTTGAACGCCTGCAAACGCTTGGCATCAAGATGGAAGCCAAGGCTTTTGCTGTCGGTGTACGTGCGGAACATCCACAGGAACTGATCGATAATATTCAGTTCGGTGCATCACACCCTAAACTGCATGCTGCAGAATATAGCCTGACCCACCAGGCCAAAGATAAACATCTTGGCAAACGCGGCATTTACAGCTTCTGCATGTGTCCGGGTGGCCTGATTGTGCCATCCCCTACAGAAGAGGGGCATATGGCCGTCAATGGTATGAGCAATGCCAAACGTGGCGGCCGATGGGCCAATTCAGGACTGGTGGTACAGGTGACACCGGAAGATTTATCGCGCCATGGTATAGCTGAAAACCCATTGATGGGCATCGCATTCCAACGTGAACTGGAAGCTGCCACCTTCAAAGCTGCAAACCATCAATATGCATCACCCACCATGAAGTTAACCGATTTCATTAACGGCAGAGCAAGCGGTACGTTGGCTTCAAACCGTTTTAAGCCAGAGGCGATTCCATCTGACCTGCATACCCTATTCCCAAACTGGATCAGCCAACCACTAGCAGAGGGTATTCGTGCGTTTGATCGCAAAATGCACGGTTATATCACCGAAGATGCCAACCTGTTCGGGACAGAGACCCGCACCAGCTCCCCTATTCGCATTGAACGCGGTGAAAATATGCAATCGGTGAATGCACGTGGCCTGTTCCCTGTCGGTGAAGGCGCTGGTTATGCCGGTGGTATTGTCAGCGCTGCTGTTGATGGTCTTAAAGCCGCTGCGGTTATCTTGAATAGCAACGATAGAGAGGGCTAAATGACCAATAATGATATTCTGCGCCGACTGCGTTACAGCTTTAGCTTCGATGATAACAAGGTGATGGAACTCTTTGCATCTGGTGGTCTTAAGGCCAATCGTACCCAGATCAGTGCCTGGTTAAAAAAAGATGATGATCCTGCCTGCAAAGAGCTCGAAGATGTTAACCTGGCAGCTTTTTTGAATGGCTTCATCAATGAAAAACGTGGTAAAAAAGATGGTCCGCAACCCAAGCCTGAAACAGAGCTAAACAACAATCTCATTTTCATGAAGTTACGCATCGCCCTGAACCTGAAAGATGATGATATCATCGCCATTCTGAAATCGGTCGGTTTGGTGATTGGAAAACCGGAACTCAGTGCATTTTTCCGTCGCTATGACCATAAAAACCGCCGTCACTGTAAAGATCAGGTGCTACGCAACTTCCTGCATGGTGTTCAGATCAAATATCACAGCGAGAAAAAGGTCGTCACGCCCCCAAAGAAAAGCGTAGCAGTGAAAGAAAAAACGCCCGTTGCAAAAGATCGACCGACCTTAAAATGGGCCAGTGCCATCGCGTTAAAAAACAGTTCAAAAAACAATAAATAAGCAACATAGGACAACACCCGTGGAACACACATCATTCTCCAAGCTGAACATGCACCCTGATCTCTTAAGCAATCTTGAATCTCTCTCATATCATGAGATGACCCCTATTCAGGCCCGAAGCCTACCGGATATTCTGGCCGGTAAAGATGTGATCGGCCAGGGCAAAACAGGCTCTGGAAAAACGGCTGCTTTTGGTCTTGGTCTATTGCAAAAACTTGACCTCCAACAGTACAAGATTCAGTCCCTGGTACTCTGTCCTACCCGCGAACTGGCCGACCAGGTGACCAAAGAGATTCGTCGTCTGGCCCGCCAGATGCCCAATGTAAAAGTATTAACATTGTGTGGTGGCATGCCATTTGGACCTCAGGTTGGTTCGTTAGAACATTCTGCACACATCATTGTAGGCACCCCCGGACGCATTGAAGATCATTTGAGTCGCGGCACACTGAGCCTGAAAGATGTAAACACGTTGGTGCTTGATGAAGCCGATCGCATGCTTGATATGGGGTTCCAAGCCTCTGTTGATCATATTGTCGATCAGATTCCAAAGTGGCGTCAAACACTGCTGTTCAGCGCTACTTTTCCGGATCAGATTCAAGCCATTGTTAAGCGCATCATGCTCAAACCGGTGATGGTGAAAGTGGAATCAACCCATGACAGCAATACCATCTCACAACATTTTTATAAAGTTGATGATTTCAAACAGTCCGTGATTGGACTGCGGCTACTGTTACTGAAACATAAACCTGAATCCAGCGTGGTCTTCTGCAATACCAAAAAAGAGACGCTGGATATCACCAATGAATTGAATCAAAACGGTTTCAATGCTTTAACACTCAATGGTGATCTTGAACAATGGGATCGCGACCAGACACTGGTTCGTTTTGCCAATAAAAGTATCTCAATTCTGGTGGCCACTGATGTTGCCGCACGTGGTCTGGATATCGATGCACTTGATGCCGTATTTAATTTCCAGCTGCCGCATGAACCGGACACCTATGTACATCGCATTGGCCGAACAGGGCGCGCCGGCAGCACCGGTTCATCATTTACCCTGCACAATGGCAATGCATACAAACTCACCATGTTAAGTGATTACATTAAGACTCCGATCAAAAGCGAAGCACTACCGGATGCCATCCTGCTCAAGAATCACCCTGCCAAACCACTGATGGCCACCCTGCAAATTGGCGGTGGTAAAAAGCAGAAGGTACGCCCCGGTGATATTCTCGGCGCGTTGACTGGTGGCAACGGTATTACCGGCAAGCAGGTTGGAAAAATTCAAATTCTCGACAACTGGGCCTATGTCGCAGTCAGTCAATCGATTGTAAAAATTGCACTAAAAAAACTCAGCGAAGGCACCTTAAAAGGTCGCTCATTTCGTGTCCGATTGATCTAGTTTCATGCTTCCAAGCAGTGCAGAGAGAAACAAGGGCATCGTTCTATTAATAGAACTGTGCCCTTGTTTCTATTTATGAGCGCCTGTCATAAATGACATCATTTTTACCTGATCTTCGTTGCATCTATGCACCATTTTAGACTGATATAACAGCATATAGGTAAACAGTGAAAAGACCATGTCAGCACTTGGCTGTATCAACTTAGTAAAGTCAGTGCGTTTTATACGGTAAAGCACACTCTCTTCTTTTGCTGTCGCTGATGCTGTCGCAGCCTCATCGGAAAGAAAGGTAATCTCACCAATTAAAGCACCCTCACTCAGTGTGCCAAGATGTTGTTCTTTCGCATCCATCTGTTGAAAAATATCGACTAATCCTGAACGAACCAAGTAGAGCGTGCCGCCCTTCTCACCCTCACGGACAATGCTTTCACCCTTTGCTACAGTCACAGTTTGCATGGTATCCGCCCACTGCTTCTTCTGTGTCTCACTCAATGGTGATTTAATGATCTGTTGTTCCAACCAATCTATGTCAATTTTCAAAATAACTCCTGTATCCTTGTTCCTGAAGATCCCTTTCTTTAAAACAGAGACCTTCCCTTACGGCCGCGATTTTAGCAGTAAAAAATGACAAAGCTGTGACCTGTATTACACAATTAAAAGACAACGATGTGCTCTGCTTAACCATGGTTCGTTCAACTTCAACGGTCTATTCACCGACAATCACATAAAATCGTCAGCAAGTGCTCGTCTCGCATTTGCTCGCTCTACGTTCAACGTGAACATCAAGTACCCCATCTTGCTCACTAATCCGCTCATAACTACTGACTCTCTGAAGCACTGACGATAGAGTCACTCACCTCAGATCACTCTTCACGAGGTATTCCATGACTACAATATGTTGCGTACGAAAAAACGGTGACGTCGCCATTGGCGGCGATGGACAAGTCTCACTCGGTGATACGGTCATGAAACACAGCGCCCGCAAAGTACGCACCATCCGCGATGGCGCTATTCTGACCGGTTTTGCAGGTTCTACTGCCGATGCCATGAACTTGTTTGAACGTTTTGAAGCCAAGCTCGATGAACATGGCGGCAGCCTGATGCGGGCGGCGGTAGCACTGGCCAAAGACTGGCGCACCGACAAATACCTGCGACAACTTGAAGCGATGATGATTGTCGCGGATAGTGAGAACACCCTGCTCATCTCGGGTAACGGTGATGTACTCGAACCTGATGATGGCATTGCCACAATTGGTTCCGGCGGTGCTTATGCTAAAGCTGCAGCAACGGCTCTGGTCAATCACAGTGCGTTAAATGCCGAAGAAACAACGCTGGAAGCCATGAAAATTGCAGCAAATATATGTGTCTATACCAATGACAATATCATCATCCACGCTATTACCAAGGAATCATAAAATGAGCCAAACCATGACCCCACGTGAAATAATCTCTGAACTCGACCGTCATATTGTCGGCCAGAACGATGCCAAACGTGCAGTTGCCATTGCACTGCGTAACCGCTGGCGCAGACAGCAGGTTGCATCCCCCATGCGTGAAGAGATCACGCCGAAAAATATTCTCATGATTGGCCCCACAGGTGTAGGTAAAACTGAAATTGCCCGCCGACTGGCGCGATTGGCCAATGCTCCTTTTATCAAAATTGAAGCAACCAAATTCACCGAAGTCGGCTATGTCGGTCGTGATGTTGAAACGATCATTCGCGATCTGGTGGATACAGCCATAAAAATCGTGCGTGAAGAACATCTCACACGCGTACAAAGCAAGGCTGAAAAAGTGGCTGAAGATCGCCTGCTCGATATTCTTATTCCGCATCCGGTCAATTCCGGCCCGCAAAGCAACGATAGCAATAGTGCATCCAACGAATCCCGTGAAAAAATGCGTCACAAACTGCGCCTAGGTGAACTGAATAAACGTCAGGTAGAAATTGAAGTCGAACAGTCTCAGGAGGCTCCAATGATGCAGTTCATTGCCGGTGGCCAGGGCGGTGACGGCATGGATCTGCAAGATATGCTCGGCAATATGATGGGCAAAAAACAGAAGCCCAAACGTATGGATGTAGCCGATGCGTTGAAAATCATTCAGCAACAGGAAGCTGACCGTTTGCTTGATCAGGAAGCCATCAAGGATGAAGCCATTAAACGGGCTGAAAATGATGGTATCGTATTCCTTGATGAGATGGACAAAATCACCCATCGTAGCGGCACCTCATCCGGTGGCGAAGTGTCCCGCGAAGGCGTGCAGCGTGATCTGTTGCCACTGGTGGAAGGCACAACGGTCAATACACGTTATGGTCATATCAAAACCGATCATATTCTGTTTATTGCATCCGGTGCATTTCATCTCTCCAAACCATCCGATCTCATTCCTGAGTTGCAGGGTCGTTTCCCTATCCGCGTGAACCTGTCGGCACTCGGAGAAGATGAGTTCCGCCGTATTCTGGTTGAGCCTGAAGCTTCACTTACCCGCCAATATATCGCACTGCTCAACACTGAGAATGTGAGTATCGTATTTGATGATGAAGGCATTGCCGAACTTGCACGTATCGCGGTGTTGGTGAATGACAAAACTGAAAATATTGGTGCCCGCCGTCTGCACACGCTACTTGAACGTGTGCTCGAAGACATCAGTTTTGAAGCTTCCGATAGCAATGGCGCAAAAGTAAACGTTGATGCTAAATATGTACGCGATCAACTCGGTGAAATCTGTGAAGATGAGGATCTTTCCCGTTATATCTTGTAATGGATTCAGACGTCGGTAGAGCAGTTTATATGATTGCTCTACCGACGTCGCAATCACTTTGAATGAACGCACTATTTCAATTTCAACGTTTTCAATCTCACACTTGCATCATGAAGTAAAACAGCGAAATGCACCAGGGAGAAAAGATGCCTTATCTTCAATATTGGAAGAGCGTTATCAGATTATTCCTGTTAAGCATGATCCCTATACTATTTTCAGCATTCGCTGTTAGCACAGCCGCAGTAATTGAAAGCCATCAACTGCAAATCGGACTGTTTTCACAAGGAAACATTGAAGGCTGGGAAAACAGATCTTTTACAGGCGACACAGAATACACCTTGGTCACGGATTCCTCCTATGGAAAAGTGCTCAAAGCCAGCAGTCATGCAGCAGCATCTGGTCTGTTCCGTAAAATTCATATCGATCTTGAGCAGACCCCCTGGGTCAACTGGGCATGGAAGACTGAACAGTTGTATTCAGACCTCAATGAAACCGAAAAGCGCGGAGATGATTTCGTAGCGCGTCTTTATATCGTTGTGGATGGCGGCCTCTTCTTCTGGAATACCAAGGCTCTGAACTATGTATGGTCTTCTTCTCAAGCTACAGGTGCAGTCTGGCCCAACCCCTTCACATCTAATGCCACGATGATTGCAGTTGAATCAGGGCGTTCGGGAATCAATCAATGGCAACACTACAGCCGCAATGTACGTGAAGACCTACGAAAATTCACCGGTAAAGACATTCGTTTTATAGATGCTATTGCTATCATGACCGATAGTGATAACTCCGGACAAAAAGCCACCACCTATTATGGTGATCTCTCGTTCACATCCCATTCTAAAATTGTGAGATAGGTCATATTTTAGACTAGCTGCATTGTCAGCATCGCCGTTTAAATGGAGGTGCATAACATGACCAATCATCAGTTATCATTAACAGGTAGCAACACGTATCGGTTTCAGGATGAGAATCTTGATGTTGAACTCTGTTATCACCCTTTTTCTGGCAGAGAGACCGTTGCATTCGATGGGATCATTGTCTCTGAAGAGCGTAATCCGGCCCCGGGTTTTTCCTACAGCTTTGAGTTCAATGGCAATGATTACACGCTTATTCAGGATCGTCCGGCTGACCATAGCTACAACTATCATTACCAGCTCAACAAAAATGGTAATCCCATTCAGCGCTACGAAATCAAACCCGAGCACAAAAGAAACGCCTCTATTTACCTTGTACCGCTGGCTGTAGTGATCCTATTTCCAGCCATAGCGGGTGAAATATCTCAGCATGTTGTGGGCGTCTCGCCGATGAATTGGAGCGCAATCACCACGTTTGCTGTCACCATTGGGGCGGTATTAAGTGCGATAGGCATTCATGTGAGCATGCTAGGGCGCCTGATTATCCAAAAGGTGATGTGGAACCAGTCCTGAGGAATAACAGCCTCAGATATAGATGCACTGTTAACGATAGCCTCCAGCAATCTCGATACCTAAGCTGGCGATGAATGAACTATCGCCAGCTTCTTCAGTTCGTTTATAGTTTGGCCAAACTATAAAACTATACGTGCAAATAAAAGCAGCCCTCTGTTTTAAGGAAATAACATGACATTCCCCAAACCAATCCCAACTTCCAACGAAGGATGGATCATTGAAATTATTGATGCATACAAGGATGCAAAAGCAGCCATCCCTTTTGCAGAAGCGGCTGGAAAAAACATCTCCGATGCAGATCTGTTTCATATGGCACCACTGGTCTGCCTGAAGTTTCGCGACCTGTTGCGTTCAGAAGCATCCCGGACAAAAGCAAAAGATGCGGCAATGGGCAGCTATATGGCCAATATGGAAGCAGGTAACCGCAATATGCACGATCCCGTCATCGCATTTTCATTGTGTTATATTATTGCCCATTATGGGCTTGGTTTATTGGATGAAGAGAAGTGTCAAAATATCCTGATGTTGGTCGAAACGCATTTAGAAAAAATCACAACAGCAGTTGCAGACGAATAACCATCTACCTTCTACCTTCTACTGCTAAACGTCTTGATAACGCTCTCCGGAATATCCAGATATACAGGCGCATTCATCTGCCTGGATGTTTCTATCGCTGGATAAGCATTCTTTAGCAACATCACAAACTGCTCATGAAACCAATGCCCTGCAGCTGGTGCATTGGCCATAGCACCGGTCGGTTTCCCAGATGGTGTCGGGCCAAAGTCCCCCACATAATTCGGATCACACATCTTGTCAAAACGCTTTCCCTCTCCATCGGCCTCAGCCCGATTCGGATCACTGATGCCATCAGATTCTCCCGGTGGTTTAGCCCAGATAAAGGCTGCAATGGGATGATCCGCCCCATAAGGTTGTGCTACAGGACGCTCGCCTAAACCTGTATCGATCGGATTACACCAATTGCCCCGATGAAAACGACGATCCAGTCGTGACTGCTCCACATAGGAGTTTAACGTGCCTGACTTTGAGTTGGCTTTAGGACGTTTATCTCCACCCCATCCATTGCGCGACGTATCAATCAAAAACTTCATATCCTTAGAAAAACCGCTCTCGATGAACTTTGCATGCAATATTTCTATATAATCTTTCTCATCGAAATTCGGGTTCCAACCATAGAATCCTGCCGATTTTACGACTTCACCGTTCACCTGCTGGTTAGGATCAGTGAGAAACTGTTCTTCTGTGGGCGTAAAATTGGAAGTGTTGGTAATAAACCCATCCACTGCATGCATACCAGAATCACTATCTGCGCCAGCAACCACTTTCGCATAATACGCTACCGTACCCTTCAGGTTTCCCTCCCAACCAAGCCAGCCGGAGTGGCCAATATCCATATAGAGATAAGTGTTAACCGCTTTACTCATACGCTGAATCGCATATTGATTACCGAGCAGATAAACATTGTTTTTATGGGCGAATGCACACTCTGGATGCCATAAATTGGTAATCATATTGGGAAGTGAATCAGGTTCTAAAATAAGTACAAAACGCAATGAAGAAAAACGAGGATCTTCGATCACATTGGCAATCACATCAATATACTCTTTTTTATAGGTTTCCAGGCCACCACTACGAAAATCCAGTGTACCATTCGAACTTAACGCTGCGCAATCACGGTTGGGAAGATTATAGAGAACCAACTCGACCAGCATAGGGGTGCCTTGTCGCTGCTGTGCCAGAGCCCTGATCAGGTGCTGCTCCAGACTACTGCGGCCATTATTCTCCTTACCACCATAAATCGCAGCAATCCTGTCCAGCCAGATCGCAGTAGCAATATGTTGCATACTGCGCATGCGCGCTATTAATTCGGGCTTATCCACCTGCTTGATTGAAGTTTCAACTAATCGCGCATAATCGGGATTAATATATTTATCAGTGCCATCATAAGGATTCACTACATGCGTTCTTTCAGGCGCCAGTTTCTTTTTAGCAATCACCTTCAGAATATGATCGCTCACAACCCTCATCGTTCCTACGGCCACACCCTTACCCACCTTACCTGTGGCTGTCAGGGTAATTTGGTAATCTCCAGCCTTGGTGTAACGATACCTTAGCTTCTGTCCCGTTCTGCTTGAACCATCCCCGAGCAGCCAATGATAGGTGATAGTTTGCATGGTAGTGCATGAGGCATCCAGATGTATATCCTGACCGTGAAAAGTGGCCTTGAAACAGACCTGATCAGCTTGTGTCGTTGTAAGAGGAGGTACATTAAGTTCTGCAGCATTAGGTTCTGCAAAAGCAACGGTACTGGCTAACACCATCGCGGCCAACATGAACATCACCATCTGATGCTGACTTTTCGCTTGCCCCAGCGCCGGGCCGATTTGACATCACGCCCCATGTAAATATCAATTTTCCGTCTCCAGCGTTTATTCATCTTGTCTTTGACCAGATATATACCGGGCAGACCATCGATTTTAACGCGCGTGTTGTGTTTCAATCCCATGCGCAGCAGATCACGGGATACAGCGATAACTTTCATGCCGGGTTTAAGTCGGTCTCCCCATGCACCGATGGCAGGATTCCCCTGTGTTTGCGAACGCACCGAATTGTAGGCGCTGGCGGTGACTTTTAAGCTATGGCTACTGTTGGCATACGCCATATGAATGTTGCCGCATGCAATAGTGAGCAGGGCAAAAAGCAGATACATAATAGATTTCATGAGGCAGAGTTTACCACGATACAGCCATCTCGCATGCTATGGATGGACAATATGGACATATTCACTACCTAGCGGGTAGATAAAACCGTATTCTTCAAAAGCATTTATCTCAGTACTCTTTGTTAAAGTCTGGCGATTATATCTGAAAATCGGGATGGAAAATTCCTTGCAGGACTTGGCTTAGTTTTTTGACATTAAAGGGCTTTCTGAGCACAACATCTCCATTCCTGGAGATCTGCTTTTTCAACCTATCCCTCACATCGAAACCGGTGATAAACATTAATTTCACATTCGTATTGATCGCACGTATTGCCAGTGCTGCATCAATGCCGCCCATGACAGGCATGAACACATCCAACATCACCAGATCAATATCTGACTGGCTTTCTTGATACCGCTCTAGAGCCTCTTTACCATTAGTAGCAAGAATACCTCATATCCAAGCCTTTTAAGTACCTTGCTTGCCGTATCAAGCACCATAACGTCATCATCAACGAGTAAAATGGTTTCACCTTTCCCACTAATAATGCCATTATTTTCCATCACCAGCCCGGATGGTATATGTTCAAGATCAGGGAAATACAGATGCACAGATGTGCCAACAGTTTCCCTGCTCTCCACCTCAATCGCTCCCCCGTATGATTTCATTGCACCATAAGCCATGGATAAGCCCAGCCCCGGACCATCACCAACAGCTTTGGTTGTATAAAATGGGTCGAAGATATACTCCAAATGTTTATCAGAAATGCCGCCGCCATTATCCAACACTGTCAACTTCACCATATTTATAGAAATCAGATCAGGGTGCCGGACCATAAAATGTTCATCAGCCACATACCTATCCACACTGATAGTGATTTCAGGAAGCTCCACCTGCTCTGTTGCATCGACTGCATTGGTGATCAGGTTTATCAATATCTGAAACAACTGGTTCTCATCCACCTCAACGATAAATGCATCTGCTGATGCATGCATGGTCAACTGCACCTGTTTTGATAACGTCTGTCGCTGTGTATCGATGACCTGAGATATGACCGGCAGCATATCTATCTTTTGCTTAGAGATAATATCCTGGCTGGTAAAGGCAAGTAGCCTGCGAATAATATCGGCAGCCCTGAAAGCAATATTTTCAATAACTGTCAATCGATCTACAATCTTGGGCGAAATATCAGGCTCTGATCTGGCCAAGTATAGGTTACCGGTTATACCAGCCAGCATATTATTAAAGTCGTGAGCAATACCTCCCACCAGTGTGCCGATTGCTTCCATCTTCTGAGCCTGATGAAACTGCTTTTCCATCGATAGGTGCGCTTGATTACTCTCTTCATAACATTTCGCCAGAATGGCTACCTCATCAGGCAAGTGACTTATCAACGCATCTTTATCTTCCGGACTTAAATCATCATGCATGATATGCCTGACTTCATCGATCGGCTCAATCAGATGTTTGCGTAAGGAAAAATGCAGCACCAGTATTGAGATGGTCAAAAAGAATAAGAGTACTAATCCCGTCCAGGCCGTTGACGTATAGATAGCACTTAGTAGTGGTGCCTTATCGAGAATTAATACCAGCGACCCCGGATGACGGGGAATTCGTGCTTCAAAAAGTGTTAGATTACTTTGCGCATTTACAGCTTCCCTGAGCTGCTGTGCATCCATACCGGATGAGATATTAAGACTGGGAGGTTTTCCATCTCTGAGTGCAATTTGAGCGAGCAGGCCCGATGCATCCACCAGTATAATACCGGTAATCGCTCCATCCTGAACCAGCGCATCTGATTCTTCGGTGATACTGGTTTGATCTCCCTGAGTCATGTGCTTGGAAAACTCTGCAATCTGATAACTCATACGGGTCTCAGCCATTTCAGTAATCATATAATTCACCAGATTATCCAGTGTAAGAAAGAATATGATAGCAAGCACGCTTAGGAAATATCCAGACCAAATGAGTACATCTTTAATCAGATCTCAACGCAATGTGTGATGCAACGGTATTTGACGCATGAATCAAACCTCCTTTTCTTACGATAAAAGATTTATCCAAAACAGTCAAACCTCTTGATCAGGAGTAACTGAGAAAATGCACGTTTCCCCTTCAGAATCAGGAAACATGCATCCATGATTAAAGTAATTTGGCGATGGGTGCGAAAGACTTACGATGAATCGGGCATGGACCATGTTCACGCAGTGCTTCCATATGCACTTTGGTGCCATAGCCCTTGTGTTTGGCAAATTGATAATCGGGGTACTGCACATCGAACATCGCCATCATCCGATCACGCACGACCTTGGCGACAATTGAAGCGGCTGCAATTTGCTGTACCGAATCATCACCACCAATGATTGCTTCTGCCGGCATCGTTAAATCCGGAATACGATTACCATCCACCAACACGCTTGCAGGGCTTACACGTAAGGCCTGCACAGAACGACGCATGGATAACATCGTTGCATGCAGAATATTGAGCTGATCAATCTCTTCAAGCGTTGCCATGCTCACCGAGTAGGCCACAGCATGACGTCGAATATGGTGGTATAACTTCAGCCGCTTCTTCTCAGCTACTTTTTTGGAGTCCCTGTATTGGCCCAGATAGGGATCATCAGGTGATAAAATCACAGCTGCGGTCACCACAGGACCGGCCAGAGGGCCACGTCCTACTTCATCCACTCCTGCTACATACGCCCGATCATTCACCATATTCAGCACCATTTCTTGCATAGTGTTTCTGCCAACGCGACCGCATCAACCAGAAAAACAGTAGCACTTCAGCAGCTGCAATCACAAGGCCAACGGCTCCTGCATCTTTGCCCGGCAGCAACACCATCCTGACCACATCCATATTCAGCGCTGAGAGAATCAATGGCAGCAGGGTATAAGAGATCGTCAGGTACAGCATGGCAGCAAGATCCGGCCGTTTCAGTTGTGATGAAAAATTCAGCCACAATACAAAACAGATATCCCTGAATACAAACAGTATTGCGGTCCACACCAGCATAGGTGATACATAGTCCAAAGCCTGTCCCAGTGGGGCTATAGACACATATGCAGATGGCTTTCCAAGCAAAACCAATAGCAGCCCGGCCAGCACCATCAATAGCATACTCATCAGCCAGCAAGGCATCACCAGCTGTAGCTGAGACCAATCTTTCTTCATCAAAATACGTAATAGATTCCCCATCGCAACAGGATCCTTCGACTCACTAAACAGCATCGAATAGGTCATCAGCATACTTACACTTAATGCAATATAAGGCAGCACAGCCACCACTTCTGAGAGAGGCACAAATCCGGTCAGGTAAACGATGCTCCAGAGCACAAAACCAAACCACATCCAAATCTTATTCGGCGTCTGCAATTCTGAACGCATCAATTGATGACATCCAACCCATGTCCATATCAGCCATGCCATCAAACTCATCAGTGTGAATTCCAGTGTGAAAAAAGTGAGTCCGAACCAGTTGAGTGTGCCCGCCCCCTTGCCTGCAACAGCAATAAATTGCCAGGCCGTGAAAGCTGAAATCAGCGTGAAAAATAGTGTATGTGAACGCTGCAAACTAATTTTTTTGCGAATATACAATAGTGCCAACAGCATACTCGTTGCCTGAGCCAACAGACCGGCCATAAGATAGAGAAATATAATTTTCACAGCATGCATGGCATCGAAATCGTTCACCGCAATAAAAAGCAAAAAACAGATGGATGCGCCATACCAACTGAACAGACTGCTACCCAGCAGTTTACCCCACACCAATCGCCATGCCGGCATAGCCGACATGCGCTGAGCATCCCAGGTATTATCACGCACTTCAGACAATACGGATTCAGCTGTCATATGCGCGCCCCAGACCAGCGTCAGTAGTGCAGAAATGGATAGTGCCTGCATCGCATCAGCATGATTAAACTGATAATCACCCATGACAAACAACAGAAAGAAATAAGCGCCCAGCAGCAACGGCATGCTCATCAAACGATGCGGAGTCATCTCCAGCCATATATTGCGTAAGAGTTCAGGGTTGCGGATAATCATGCCTCTTGCCCCTTGTGATCCAGGCCGATGTTTTTCTCAACAGCTTTCGTTTGAATATCTCTCTCCTGCTGCTGTACCTTATCAAGATATTGTCTGTGCATATCTGTTTGTCGTGGTTTGAACGAGACCACAACCACACCTTGGTCTATCAATTCTTTAAGCAACAGATGTTGTTTTAAAGCATCGTCCGGAGCACTAAAACAGATGCATTGATCATCACCATATCGCACATCCAAAACGCCATCACAGGCTGATAACAAAGCCATCACGCCATCATCATCAACCACTGTGAGTTGCATGTCACAGCGATCATTCTCTGCCTGCCCCACACCATCTTCGGCAATCAACTTACCATGCCGCAACATCAGCATATGCGAGCAATACTCTTCCAGCTCCGTTAAAATATGGGAGGATACAAGCAGGGTCATGCCCTGATCACGTAACTGGCAAAACAGTGTTGCCAATGCATGTCGTGCTTCAGGGTCAAGACCCGAGGCAGGCTCATCAAGCAACAAAATTTTGGGTTCATGTACAATCGCCTGCGCAATCGCCAAGCGCTGCCGTAAACCGCGTGATAGCTCTTTAGCTTTTTGATGCAAGCGATCATCCAAGCCCAGCCGCTGGGCTGCACGCTCTACCGTAGCCGCTATATCTTCACTGTTGATACCATGCGAACCGGCATGAAAGCGTAAACACTGCGCTACCGTGAGCTCTTCATAGAGGCCAAAGAAATCAGACAAATAGCCAAGCTTCTGATGCACTTCGCGTGGATTTTCGCTGATATCTTTACCATCAAGCAGAATCTGACCAGACACCGGTTGATCCAATGCAGCCAGTGTGCGTAACAGGGTAGTTTTCCCTGCCCCGTTGGGGCCAACCAGCGCTATAATATTGCCCGCTTTTATATCAAAAGAGACATCATCAAGTGCACGTGTACCCGGATAATCGAAACATAAATCTCTTACCTTTATCATTCGGGCTCCTGGTCGCAAAAGCTTGCTGGAGAGGGCTGTATCAACCTCTCAGCATAGCCCCGAAACGTTTATCCATAGCAGCAATAACCGCTTGTGAAGCTGTATCTGAATCTTCCTGCGTGAGCGTACGCTTACCATCCTGCAACGCAAAGCGGATACCCAGACTGACAAACCCATCCGGCACACCTTTACCATCATAACGATCGAAAATGCGTGCATCCGTTAACATTTTTCCTGCCGCACTCTTTACTGCATTGAGGATCGCTTCTGAAGAGACCGTCCGTTCAAACAGAAATACCAAATCACGTTCCACTCCCGGAAATTCCGGCAATGGTACAAATTTGGCTTGTTTGCCTGTAGTCAATGCATCCAGGTTAATCTCGGCAACAAATACCGGCGTATCGATATCCAGACTTGAAGCAATATCACCATCAACACGACCAATGCGGCCTGCTTCCGCTCTGCCAACCAGAATTTTCGCACTCTGGCCTGCCTGCAATCCCTGCATGCTGTCATCGGCAATAAAACGCCCTGTCAGTCCACGCAAGGTTAACCATGCATTCACCGCACCTTTCAGGTCAAAGAAATCAGCCTGTCTGGCATTGCCAAACCAGTCATCCTGCTCAACATCACCACTCATCAACCAGGCAATGACGTTGATTTCATCATGACTATTTTCAGCCTTCTGATTCTTCAGATAGACACGCCCCTGCTCTACCAGCGACACACCGGATTGCTGACGGTTCATATTATAACGCGCTGTATTCAACAACCCCGGCCATACCGAACGCCGCATCACACTCATGGCATCTGAAATCGGATTTTCCAAGGCAATATCCAGATCATCCTGAGCCACAAACAGACGTTGCTCTGAAGCGGAAATGAAGGCGTAATTAATCACCTGTAAAAAGCCGGCACCAACCGCATCATGTACCGATCGATCCTGTTGGGCAGGAGCTGTGGTTGCCAAGGGCGGCAACAGTTCAGGGATTTTGTCAAAACCAATCACCCGCGCATACTCTTCGGAAATATCTTCCGGAATCGATACATCATGACGGAATGTTGGTACGCTCACTGTCAGTGCATCACCATTTCGCTGCAATGCAAATCCCATACGCACCAACACATCATCTACAGCCACCGGAATTTCAATGCCCAAACGCGTTTCGATACGCGATACAGAGGCATTCACCTGACGGCTTGCACCAGATGCATCGGCATTAACAGAGCCTGCATCGCCACACACGGTGACTTCACTGGCCGAACCACCAAACAGATCAATGATCATATTGGTGGCGCGCTGCATAGCCACTGCCACCATGTCCGGATCCACACCACGTTCAAAACGCATCGATGCTTCACTCACCATGGCATAAACACGACGTGTTTCACTGATACGGGCTGGACGGAAGAAGGCAGATTCCAATACGATGTTGGTAGTGGTTTCACGTACACCGGTCGGCTCTGAACCCATAATGCCAGCTAAAGCAATCACACCGCTTGCATCATTCACCAGCAGATCACCGGCGTTCAGTGTCAATTCACGACCATCGAGAGCAGAAAACGATTCACCACCCTGAGCTGAACTTACATTGATTGATCCTGAGACTGTGTCTGCATCAAACGCGTGCATAGGCTGACCAAGATCAAGCATGATCGTATTGAGCACATCTACCACACCATTGACCGGGCGCTGACCTGCCTGAATCAATTTAGCCTGCATCCAGGCTGGTGAATCGACAACAGTGATGCCTTTGATGCTTCTGGCCATATAAACAGGACAATCCTGCTCAGCCGAGACAGTAACAATCGCATCAGCGACCGAAGTATCAATCGCAACCGCATGCAGATCGAGATCGTTCAGTGGTAAACCGGCATCAGCAGCCAGATCACGTGCAATACCGCGCACATTCATACAATCACCACGGTTCGGTGTGATCGAGAGATCAAATACTGCTTCTTCAAGCTTAAGGTATGCGCCTACTTCTGCGCCAACCGGGGCATCAGCCGGCAAAATCAATAGCCCGGCCGACGCTTCAGCTAATCCAAGTTCAGTTTCAGAACAGCACATACCACAACTGGTTTCACCGCGAATTTTACCTTTTTTAATTTTTAAACCATTCGGCAAAACAGTGCCAAGCGTGGCAACTGGGATTTTATCACCCTCATCCATATTGGATGCACCGCAGACAATATCCAATGCTTCCGCATCACCCACATCCACTTTGAGCAGACTCAATTTATCTGCATCCGGATGAGGCTGTTTTGAAGCAATCAAACCAACACGCACACCAACGACGGCAGCGCGCGGCATTTCAACCGCTTCCACTTCATGCCCCAAACGCACCAGATCATCGGCAATTTGCATCGGCGTTGCAGTCAACGCCACATGTTCTTTCAACCAGGAAAAAGGAATTTTCATTTATTCACCCCCATCCGGGACAAGAATCGCACATCATTTTCAAAAAACAGTCTCAGATCCGGTATGCCTTGCTTCAGCATCACCAAACGCTCCACACCCAGTCCAAAGGCAAAACCGGAGAACTCTTCGGAATCAATACCAACCGATTGCAATACATTGGGATGAATCATGCCGCTACCAAGCACCTCGATCCAACCACTGCCTTTACAGATTCGGCAGCCTTTACCAGCACAAAAGACGCAGCCTATATCCACTTCGGCAGAAGGTTCAGTGAACGGGAAGTAGTGCGGACGCAGACGAATCGCCACATCTTTTTCAAAATAGGTGGAGAGGAAATGTTTCAACACACCTTTGAGATGTGCCATCGATACATCGCGATCCACCTTGAATACTTCTACCTGATGAAACATCGGTGAATGGGTGACATCATAATCACAACGGTAAACACGACCCGGTGCAACAACAGCCAGTGGCGGCTCACCACCTTCAGCCAGAAAACGTTTCATGGTGCGAATCTGAACAGGCGAGGTGTGGGTGCGTAGCAACATTGGTTCAGATTTTTCGCCATTGCCCATCTCTTTGACAAAGAAGGTATCGTGCATTGCACGAGCAGGATGCTCAGGCGGAATATTCAGTGCATCGAAGTTATGAAATTCATCCTCAATCTCAGGGCCTTCTGCCACCACAAAACCCATCTGAGAAAAGATCATTGAAATCTCATCCAGACCGTTCTGTACAGGGTGCAAAGCCCCTTTACCCTTAGTGCGACCAGGTAAGCTCACATCAATGCGCTCTGCTTCAATACGGGCGATTTTTTCTTTCTCCGCCAGCGTTGTTTCACAGGCTTCGAGCCCTGCCGCCAAAGCTGATTTAGTGGCATTTACATGCTGACCAATGACAGGACGATCTGCCGGGGGCAATTTTCCGACCCCTTTCAATACTTCGGTCAAAGCACCCTTTTTACCCAGGTACTGGACACGCAATTGTTGTAATGCATTCAGATTCTCAGCTGCTGCAAATGCATTCAACGCATCCGCCTGCAATGATTCCAGCTGAGCCTTCAGCGAATCAATCTCACTCATGAGCTAACCCCTCTATCACCGCAGAGGACGCAGAGGACGCAGAGTAAAAGAGATAAAGAAAAATGATTTGACGCTTGAGCCAGCTACACATTCTGTGGGCCTGCTAAACACTTTACTCCACTCCTGCACCCCCCTGCTTCCTCTGCGTCCTCCGCGGTAAAAGCCTTTGATTTTTTTTCAAGCAAAAAGGCAGGGCTGCGAACAGCCCTGCCTTCGAATTCATTACACTGCTGTTCTAACGCGTAGAACCTCCGATCGAAACCGGAGCGTGCTATTTACTGAATCTGTGCGCGAGCTGTAGCTACCAGCGTCGCAAAACCTTCAGCATCATGTACGGCAATATCTGCCAACACTTTACGGTCTAGTTCAACACCAGCCAATTTCAGGCCGTGCATCAAGTTGGAATAGTTAGAACCATTCTGCTTGGCTGCTGCATTGATACGAACAATCCACAGGCTGCGGAAGTCACGTTTTTTAACCTTACGGTCGCGATAAGCATATTGACGTGCTTTATCGACCGCCTGGGTCGCTACACGGAAACAACTTTTACGACGGCCACGGTATCCCTTGGCAGCCTTGATAACACTCTTATGGCGCGCATGCGCCTGAACTCCGGATTTAACGCGGGGCATATTTCTCTCCTAACCTTACTAAACTTTTAATTAACCGCGGCCTGGAACTAAACGTTCCAACGCCTTTGAATCTGCCTGCGAAACTAACTCAGTTCCACGCATATTACGCTTACGTTTAGGCGACTTCTTCGTCAAAATATGACTAGCAAAAGCCTTGTTACGCTTCCATTT
>JAUZQJ010000154.1 GCA_030951045.1 Mariprofundus sp. | reverse complement strand
ACGTCTAGAAATCCTGATTCAGGAAGTAATGTGAGTATTGCAGATTCTCCTCAAGATAGTGCGCTTATGCCTTTATGGATAAGAGAAGGCGTTCTTCATTACAATACTACGGATGCTCAAGGGCGTTTAATGAATTATGCGATGCCTAAAACATTTGAATAAACAGGTCATCGCGAGGCGTCTTCGCAAAGACGAAACAATCAAAAGCAACGTCTTCGCGAGGAGCACTTTTTAGTGCGACGTGGCGATCTCATGAACTGTGTAACTATTGTCAAAAGATTGCCACGTTTTGCAAAAGCAAAACTCGCAAAGACGGAAACAAACAAAACAACGTCTTCGCGAGGCTTCGTATTTACGGAGCCGTGGCGACCTCATGAACTGTGTAACTATTGTCAAAAGATTGCCACGTTTTGCAAAAGCAAAACTCGCAAAGACATCTTGACGAGAAGCGCAGCGACAGCCTGCACCGCATTTATTTATGTATGGTTATCTCATTATTTAGATTAACGCATTAAAACTCATAAAGATGTAATCCATATTATATCAAATATTTTTGCCGCTATATCTTCTTCAAATGAAATAAATATCTAACTTTGAACTTTTATTACATTTAATGAATTCTATATTTAAACCTAAGTTTTTCAGTCTATTAAAAACAGGTATTTCAAAAAAACAAATTACTGCTGATATTTTTGCCGGTATTGTTGTGGGTATTGTTGCCATACCATTAGCCATAGCTTTTGCTGTAGCATCTGGCGTATCTCCTGAAAAGGGCTTGATAACTGCCGTAATAGCTGGATTTTTAATCTCTTTATTGGGTGGTAGTCGGGTTCAAATTGGGGGACCAACAGGTGCTTTTATTATTATTTTATATGGCATTGTAGAAAAATACGGTATGGATGGTCTTGTTATTTCATCGGTAATGGCAGGAATTATTTTAATATTGTTCGGCTTATTAAAGTTAGGTTCATTGTTAAAATATTTTCCACATTCTTTAGTTGTTGGTTTTACAAGTGGTATTGCAGTGGTTATTTTTTCTACGCAAGTTAAAGATGCACTAGGTTTAGAGATAGATAAAGTGCCCTCTGGTTTTATAGATAAGTGGCAACTGTTTTACCAGCACCTCAACCATATTAATTACAATGCCCTGTCTGTCACTTTGGTAACCATATTTATTATATTATTATTTACCAAGTTAAAGACAAAAATTCCAGGCTCATTTGTCGCTATAATAGCCATCACAATTTTTGTTCAAATAGCTGATTTACCTGTTACAACAATTGAGTCTTTTTTTGGTAATATTCCTGCTCATTTTAATTTTACCATACCTCATTTTGAAATTGACAAATTTTCGTTATACATTGCTCCTGCTATAACAATAGCCATATTAGGCGGTATAGAATCTTTACTTTCGGCTGTGGTTTCTGATGGGATGATTAGTGGCAATCACCGTTCTAATACCGAATTAATTGCCCAAGGGATTGCCAATATAGTGGTTCCATTTTTTGGGGGTATTCCCGCAACTGGTGCTATTGCACGAACAGCTACCAATGTTAAAAATGGTGGCAGAACCCCTATTGCTGGTATGATACACGCCACAACTTTATTACTTATAATGCTCTTTTTTGGGCAATGGGCAAAATTAATTCCGATGTCAGTTTTGGCTGGTGTACTTATTATTGTGGCCTATAATATGAGTGAATGGCGCTCTTTTAAATCGATTTTACATAGCTCATCGTTTGACATAATTATTTTGCTTAGCACATTTTTGTTAACTATTTTTGTAGATTTAACAATAGCTATTGAAGTTGGTGTAGTGCTTTCTGCCTTACTATTTATGAGGCGCATGTCTAATTTAGGTGCTAATTTAGCAGATGATATAGACAGTGATTTATTAGAAGATTATTCCGATTTACCAAAAGGTCTTTCAATTTACGAAATTAGTGGTCCCTTATTTTTTGCTTCAGCTAAACAATACGCTAAGGTTATTAAAGATTTAGGTTTTACAAGTAAAGTGCTTATTGTGCGTATGCGTCATGTGCCATTTGTTGATGCTACAGGTATTCATAACTTTTTAGAAGTGCTAGAGTCTTTAAAAGAAACATCTGATGTTAGCATTGTACTTTCTGGTGTTAGGCCACAAGTTCTTACTGAATTAGAGAAAAATGGTATTATAAACACCATCAATAAAGACAATATTTTTGATACATTTAAAGCGGCTTTAAATCATGCCACAAAATTGTATGAAACTAAAACATCTTGACAATTCTTTATTTAGTCTTCTTTATGAAGGAATGCTTTTTTACTTATTAATTCAGCTTCGGTTTCTTCGTGGTTATCATCGGGAATACAACAATCAACTGGACAAACAGCGGCACATTGAGGCTCATCATGAAAGCCTTTACATTCGGTACATTTATCTGAAACAATAAAATAATACTCATCAGAAATAGGGTCATTATTTGCATTGGCATCAGCCGCTTTGCCAGAAGGTAAAACTATGTTTCCGTCTAAATTTGTACCATCTGCAAAACGCCAATCTTCGGCGGCTTCATAAATAGCATTGTTTGGACATTCAGGCTCACAAGCGCCACAATTAATACATTCGTCGGTTATAATTATTGCCATGGTATTTTTGTTAAATTTGTACGCGCAAATATATAGCTTTATTGCGATTTATACTTTTTACAAATGACCTTAACTGATAGAATTATTGCCTTCGAAAAATTAGGCCACTTTTTAGCTCAATTTTCTACTGATCCATTTCAAAAAAACGACAGCAAAGATATTGATAATACCTATTTTGATGCTTTTGCCATGCAGTTAAAACGCCAATACGAATTCAATTCTTGGTTTGTGTTAGATCATTTGATTTACGCTTGTAATACTTGGAGCAATGAATTAACAATAAGTAATTTAAATAAGTGGACTTCAAATTATACTTTAGATAAAAAAAGGTCTAAAACCGTTGCCATTATCATGGCAGGAAACATTCCTTTGGTTGGTTTTCACGATTTTATTTCGGCGCTTATTTCTGGTCATAAAGTACAGGTAAAACAATCGCATAACGACAAACATTTATTGCCTCTTTTGGCAAAATATCTAGAATTTATTGCCCCAGAATTTAAAGATTTTATCCGTTTTACGGAAGAAAAATTAGAGGAATTCGATGCTGTTATCGCTACAGGAAGCAACAATACAGCACGCTATTTTGAATACTATTTTGGAAAATATCCAAACATTATTCGCAATAGTCGCAATTCGGTTGCTGTTTTAACAGGCAATGAAACTGCCGATGAATTGGCATTATTGGGCGATGATATTTTTAGATATTTCGGTTTGGGATGTCGCAGTGTGTCTAAGATTTATGTTCCTAAAGCTTACAATTTTGATCCTTTATTTAAGGCCATTTATCGGTATAAAGAGCTTATAAATTATACCAAATATCAAAATAATTACGATTATAACAAAGCTGTGTATTTAATGAGTCTTTTTAAATTAGTTGAGAATGGTTTTTTAATGCTGAAAGAAGATGCGAGCAACACATCGCCTATTGCGACGCTTTTTTATGAATATTATGACGATTTACATCAGCTAGAGCATAAACTGGATAATGATACTAATAACTTGCAATGTATTGTGGGAAACTCTTCTATAAAAAAGGCTATTGCCTTTGGTACAACACAGCAACCTAAATTATGGGATTATGCCGATGGTGTAGATACTTTGGCTTTTTTAGAATCTCTTTGATAAATACTTTTATGCAAAAGCACTAACACTAGAAGTGAAGTATTAAAGGTCATTTCAAAAGGAAAAGTGTTTAAAGTTAAATAAAACATGTTTGAAGTCTTTCCCTTTGGAAAGGATTTAGCATGGGATAAATATTTCTTGCCTATCGGCGATCTTATTCTACGCTCTGTCGGAATGACAAGACCTTTGTTATTCTGAACCTTTCGCTAGCGCGAGCATCTTTTGCTCGTGTTTTATAATTTTAAAATAGTACGAGCGTGACGCTCGCACCAGCAGAGGATCTAGCAAGGGATAAATACTTATTGCTTAAGTGCAGACAATCATCTGTCATTCTGAATGCAACAAAACCAGTTTTAAAACAGTATAGCGTAATTAATTTATTCTGATCCAAGTTTAATATTGTACCAATCAATCTTTCTGGAGTAATACATAACTATACAAAGTATGATAAACATTCCTAGACTTCCAATTAGAAGAGCATAATCTTCAAGTTGAATTATTGTGAATATGAAAGAATACATAATAAATAATATACCAAATATTAAAAATCCTATCTGTTTTGATTTGAGGATTGCTATAGTATAAAGTGAGACTAAAGAAATTGTTGAAATCGAAGCAATTATGTAGGCAAAATTAAATTTAATATGTTCACTTATGGATAGTAAAAGCGTGTAGAATACTATTATTGCAACTCCAACCAAAAGATATTGAATTGGATGAATAAAAACTTTTCTCATTATTTCAACAAAGAAAAAAGTTAAAAAGGTTAGAACTAAAAATAAAAAAGCATAACGCGCAACGCGATATGATTTTTTGTAATTGTCAACGGGTAAAAGCAAATCTGTACCGAATGAACTATTATCAATGTTATATTTATTTCCAATCCACTCTTGAGGGTAATTTCTGTTCAAATGAAGAATGTTCCATTTAGAATTAAATCCTTCATTAGAAACAGTTCTTTCATCTGGCAAGTACATACCTGTAAAACTTGGCGTTTTCCAATTTGAATTTATGTCAATGTCTGTAGTTTTTCCAACAGGCGTAAAATATAAATATTGGCTACCTTTAAGATCAATTTCAGTTGTAAATATATAATTAGTCAAACTATCTTTTCTAATTGGCACAATAGCATTTATTCCACTTGATATAATGTCCTTTGTTGATGTTCCTGAATTAAATGAGATTTTTTTATTATTCCAATTTATAATTACTTGTTTTTCTATTCCTTTTAAATCGTTTATTCCAATATTAATTGTTGCCTTTTCGAAGTGGACATCATTTTTATCAATGTCAAATTTTTTAAAGTTAATATTATCAAAATTTCCTTGAATTTTTAATTTAGTTTCATAAACTACAACTTCATAAATCCCACGATATCTTTTTTCAGGCAATATATTACCTGATATTTCCAATTCTTTGGGTAAAAAATGGGCCCATTCTTTTAATTTTATTATTTCATTTATAGAATCTTTCTTATTGTATCGTTTAACATATTTATCAAATGGGATTGAAATAAATGGACCTGAAATTGTTTGCCCGTTTCCCCATTTTGAACTAACCTCTTCAATTGCCCTAGTTTGCACATCCTCTCTTTCGTGAATCAAGCTTTCAACCATTGATGTTGGAATCATTAATATTAACATTAAAAAAATGATAACCCCAACTTTAAAATAAATATTTGACTTTAAATTTTTCATAATTTTTTATTAATATTGGTTATAAATAGAATGATATTAATGGCTTTAATACTGTAACAATTCCTATAGCTTAAGGAACAGCACAGGGTTGATTAATATAAGGCGATATCTACCTACAAAAGGTAAAAGCGAAGTTAGATTTTTAAATGTATTAAATCAAAAGTTTGATAAACTATTTTTTATAAAATCTTTAATTTTTTTTAATAATTAATCGTCTGATAAGGTTTTTAAGAAGAAAACCTATGTTTTCTGTTTTTTCTTTTTAGCAGCCGGAAATAAAACGTTGTTTAAAATAAGACGGTAGCCGGGCGAATTTGGATGTAAGGCTATTTCTGTTTTTGGATCACCTACGCGGTGTTGGTAGTCTTCGGGGTCATGACCGCCATAGAAAGTAAACATGCCTTTGCCTTCTACTCCATGAATATAGCGCGCTTCACCATTAATTTGGTTTTCACCCATAATCAACACATTTGGTTTAATCGTTTTTTCATCGAAAGCTGTGGTTTGTCCCATAAACCCTTTTACCAATTGTGTGTGATTTTGACATAACATTGTGGGTACTGGATCCCATTTTGCCGAAAAATCTT
>JAUZQJ010000153.1 GCA_030951045.1 Mariprofundus sp. | reverse complement strand
CACCGCACCCAATGCAAGAGCTGATAACATATATCGAACAGACCCCAAACACTTCACGCCTTCACGCATACGGATGTTATAGCGAATTGATTTTGGATGAGGACAAGGCCCTGCAACAGGCGCATAGCAGGCTGCTTAACTGCCTCAGAGCCTTAATATCAGCCTGATTCACATCAAGCTTGACGGCGCTCTAGCTGAACGAGACAGTGCCTTTTTATCTCTAAAATTAGCACCCTTTCATCATCAAGCCTCAGTGAAATTCGAGCATTGGCACGCTTTCGTCATTCACCCTCTACATGAAAATGCAGACACACAAATATCAAGGCTTATGTAATACCACTGTCTTTGAGCAGCGGCTGAATGGCATTGCCTGGCCGATTAAGTGTCACTGGGCTAAACACTTGCCTATCAATGTAGTCATTCAGGATAACATTGATTATGCCGCAATGGACTACAAGAAGGTTTATGTGCATCCAAACCTTACCCGCTTTGGCGATCATGTTTTGTTCTGTATTTTAGCGCATGAGTGGGCTCATCGCATGGTCTCACCAAAATCTGCTGGCGCAAATACTCGCATTGTTAAATGCGTGTCAGAAGCACTCAGTGTTAAACAGTTTCTGGCTCAATTCGTATCTTCGCCGGCCATCGAATTGATTGTGGATCGTAGCAACTGCGAAATAAAAGCATGGCAAGAGACTTACCGGCAAGGATTTACCGAAAGTTTCACCATTTTCATCGATGATTTACAAAAAAAGAGCTCCACCACCAAGCGTGGAGCTAAAGATATTCTCGAGTTAAACAAAATGATCCTGGCGCTACGCCTGGCCAATGTATCCCCATCGCCTTTGCCTGCTTTCATCCGGCATCACGAAGTAAAAGCCCGAAGCATGATCGCAACCCTTTTTGATGATTGGAATGGATGTGACGACACCGATGACCCCGACCATATAAACAGGATCATTCGCTTTTCACATCTGTTTTATAGATGGATTCCAAAGCGTTTACTTAGAAATCAGGAACAACTTGCACAACTGCGCAAATTACTTGGCGAACTGGGCAACCTTGCCATGAGTCTGGCCTCACAGGCTGTGGGCAACGGCTTAGGAACAGGAGCTAAAGCTGGCACGGGTCTGCCATCGGTGGCCATGAATCTGTCCCCACAACCTGATGGCGAAATCTTCGATATTGCTCTGACCCGTCAGGTTACGGATCACCTGATGCAGCAGGCCCACAAACCCAGACAGATCACGGGTCTATGGCAGCCGGGACATCCATTTTCAAGACTTGATCTCAAGCGTTCAGCGCGTTGCGCTCCGGTTCTTATTCCAGGCCTGACGACACGCCGCAAAACGGACAGTTCACGCTTGCTGCATTTTGAACGTGGAAGACAACTCAAGCTTTGTCTTATTGTAGATGACAGCGGCTCCATGTCGGGTGCTGAGGCCATATTTTCACGTAGCATCTGTGAAGGTATCAATCGCTTTGCAGCGCTCAAGGCTATGCATGTTGGATTGATTACCTTCGGCAGCGATATCGATGTGTCCATACCTCCACAGCGGAGATATCAAGATCTAACCAGGACACTATCCAGGCTTAACGGTAATCTGGGAGGTACAAACCTGTTGCCAGCTTTGCAGCGCCTTTCACATTTCATCGAATCAGATCAGGACATCACCCATGCGATGTTGATCACCGATGCATCCATCTCCGACTGGGATGAATGCCTGCCCACCATCAATAAAGTTCTTAGCCAAATCAACATGACCGTCCTGATGGTCAACTGTGATATGCCAGAAGATATCTTAAAAACGCTCAATACACACCAGCACACCATCAGTTGTTTCAAAGTAGACCCATCACAACCACCCAACATCGCAATTCTTGAGGAGCTCATCCGATGACCGACATCACGCAGCAGTATAAACAGCATATGCAAGAACTATTTACCTATGAATATCACCTGCCTGACACATCACTCATGCCCATGCTCTCGGTGATTCCCGCGATAAGGAACGGTACTACCCTGCTTACGGGAACTTATGGTACGGGCAAAACCACCCTGATTGATGCCTATGCGCGTCGTTTTTTTGTCGATGCGGGAGAGCCGAGTCTGGGTCGGGTCAGATGCCATCAGGAACTGATGGACACCGATACCCTCTACGCGGTCTCCTTCTCCAACCCCGATGCACCGGTTACCCCTCGCGCGCTACTCTACAAGCGCTTTCGTTATATAAACGAACTTCCACGCAGTAATCCCGCCTGGCAGAACGCACTATTATCTTTCTTTTCGGAAGGCGAAGTCACCTTCCGTGATCAGCATTTCACAGTGCCTGACGGCATCAATCTGTGCGACAGGAATCCGGATGATATGGGTCAGGAAGGTGTGGTTCGCGCAGTACTTGATCGTATGGATCATGAAGTGATTATCCCCGATAACAGCTACCGTCCCCGAATCAGCATAACGAACACATTTGCTTCGCCGCTTTCCACGCCAGAGATGGAAAATATCTGGCAAGCGGTTGAGCGTATGAAGATCAATGCAACTGTCTGGGATTATGCCCATATGCTCAATCATTATTTCTCAGCCTGCCTCCACCCCCGCAGTATTTCCAATCGTCTGTTTGAACTGCCTTGCATGGACTGTGCGCACAAGGCTGAGGTATGCAGCAGTCTGCGTAACACGCCGGGCCAGCGAGGCCTGATCTCGATGCTAAGGCTTGCGCGCGCATTTGCCTGGTGGAATGGGGCCAGTGAAGTATCCGTTGACGATGTCGATCGTGCCCTGCCCTTTTCCTATGCCCATCGCCTCGACTTCCACAGTGAGGTGTTCCGCGAATGGCCCAATCCACAGGAATACCTTCGTCAGCACATTATTGGCGGGCATATTGCAGCCAAAAGAGAAAAATGGCTTGAAGCAATCCAGGCCAAGCTGGATAAAGACCATGAGCGAATTCTCTCCATTGCCGGCGCAGCTGATGATCTGGTCATCGCCTGGCTCTACACCAAGTGCGTCAACCAGGGGCATACTGAAACAAGGAAAGAGGGAGAAGGGCTATGAAAACTAATCCGATTGAGCTGGTAAAAGAAATCACATTCAGTTCATCTGCGAGTCGACAGCTTGGTTTTTCAGGCATGCCTAATGGTCTGAGTCTATCGCCCAATGGACAACATCTGTTGATAAACAGCGAAGAGAATATTTATCACTTTGATCTGGATCAACCGGGTCGTGGATGGCAGGACAGTTTCGACATATCAGATATTAATAAAGTTGCGGCCACAGATAGCGGCGGCGCCTGGATACTGACCAATGAACAGGTTCGGTTGTTAAAGATGGATAGTAACGGCGTACGGGAATATCCAGTGGACTCCGTTGAAATGATCTGGGGTAATGATAACTGGTTAATAACCCACGATAATAGTGAGAAGGTACTGACGTTTGTTTCCCTGGATGATCACCTCATCCATATGGTCAAGTTCAATAAGGTTATCCTGCACGCATGGAAACATGGCAATCAGTTTCGTATGCTGGCCATATCAGAGCACGGAAAGCGCATCTACCTCTATGAATGGGCGTGTAATAAGGAAAAACCTGTACTCAAAAACAGCATTCAATATGCAGGCATCATTGGCATTCCCGGCATGCGTATGGATTATACCTTTACCAAACATGTACACGCATGGCCAAATCAGGATGGCTCGTTATCTATCAAGCTCTTGCCATGGGCCGTGATAGTCACAGCTGATGGATGTTTACACATAAACGAAGACAACATGGCATGGACGCCGGTCATTCATAGCGATTCGCCGCTATCCCGGTTGAAGTTAGCCGAGTTGAGCGCACATGCACTGGATGACGGGCTTGCCAGACCAGCGGGATACTGCTCAGAGCCATACCTGATCACGACACTGCAAACAGAGGATCATGTTCACATTATCTCAACGTTATGGCATAAAAAAATACCGATTGATTTGATTGATGCCCTCGAAGCAGATGGACTGATGAAAAATCTTGAAAATGAGGATGTGGCTGAATTTCTTCTTACTGCCTGTGATGATGAGATTCCCCCGCTCAAATCAATGGCTGGATTGGTATTATCAAAACTGGATGACATCCGTAGCCCAGCTCAAGTACCGGCCTTGCTTAAGCGGAGAAAAGCGCACATTGAACAGTTGTTCCAACAAGTATTGCCCTCAGCATTGCATACATTTATCGAAGATACGTGCTCATCTCAAGCTGATTCCTTCACTGATATGCATAGTCTCCTTGAAAAACTCGACAAAATGCCGAGCCTTGTATCGATATTTTTCGCGGCATTGGATGATCATCGTCTGACTTATGATGAGCGCCATGCCCTGGTAGCCAGGTGCCTGCGTCGAATCATTCATGTACTGCCGGGATCTGTTCGCTCGCGCGCGCCAGCGCACTTGGTCCAACATGCGCTCTCCTTGCGCAAGTCAATCCTTTATGCCGAACCCGCTGCCGCTGCTTTCCTGATCGAGAAAGCACCGCCTCATTTCTTCTCACCCGAGAATATGATGGCAATTTTCGAACATTTTCCTACCCATTCCGAAGTGATCAACAGCCTGTTTGCCCGCATGGAGGAACTAAAAAAGCGACTAAACAACCTCTCAGCAAGCGAAAAGGCAAAGCTCTCCAAGGCTATTTCCCACACAATTAACACGCAAGTTGGCCATCAGTATGTGTTGAATGTTTATAGCGATAATATTGAATTTCCGTTCAATATTAACAGATCATATCTCGATATTCTAGAGTTGCTCCAAGACCCAGCCTTTCAGATACAACCGCTTGTCGAAGCAATGGCTGATCATGCGAATGATAAGAATAGAAGGTTTTGTGGATTTTTAAACACTGCTCTGGAGCATTATGGTAAACATCGACTCATC
>JAUZQJ010000152.1 GCA_030951045.1 Mariprofundus sp. | reverse complement strand
GGCACTCCAGAGGAAGTTATGCCTTAATGCCAAGTGCCAATCCTTTAGGGGAAGGCATGCATGCTTAAGGAAGAAGAGCATCGGAAAGCCGTATGCGGGAGAACCGCGTGTCCGGTTTGATGAGGGGAGGCTGTGCGAGAGGCTGTTTCAAATTAGTGTTTCGCGCTGCCTTCTACTCTAATATACATTCTACTTTTATGAAACTCTGACCATCCGAGTTTGGCGCCGAACCTCGCCATTCATATATTTAGTGCTATTACAATAAAAGCTTGAGGGCCACGATGGCCCGAATCAAAAGAAATGAACGAACTCGCCTACACCATCAAGCCTTCAGATTAATCACAAACCGTCGCGGCATGGCTGTATATTACGTTCATATGTTTGGTGCTACTACATTAAAAGATTGAGGACCACGGACGGCCCGAATGACTTACAATAGTAAGCTCGGCTTTAGCATCCTGCGCCGCTCTACCTCCTCCATGGCCCAGGCCAGCCTCTCGTCCGGTTTCCAGCCTCACCTTCTCCATGGGGTCGTGTGCTAAACGCCTAGTCCTTAAAAAATCAAAGGCAATCTGAACAGCCGCTTATTTCACCTTTAGATTGAAGCATGCATGTTTATCTCTGCAGGGCTTCCACCAATTGATCAATACCCAGTTGCTTCTGCTCGCCTGTCGCCATTTCTTTTAGGGTGATGCGATTCTGCTGCATCTCTTCATCACCGATGACGACCACAAAACGCGCACCTTCACGATCAGCCACTTTAAACTGACGTTTGGCGCTACCACCACCGCAATGCACAACAGTGAAACCTTCCGCACGCAGGGCTGCGGCCTGCTGCATCGAATAGCCAAGCACAGACTCACCCAGTGCTACAACCGCCACATCAACCAGCGCTGTATCAGACGCTGCAAGCAACATACCCAGACGCTCAAGGCCTGCGGCAAAACCGATGGCAGAGGTCGCGGGCCCTCCAAGCTCAGATACAAGGCCATCGTAGCGACCACCAGCCAGCACTGTGCCCTGTGAACCCAATTGATCGGTTACAATTTCAAAGGCAGTACGATTATAATAATCCAAACCACGCACAATACGGGCATTGATATGGTACGGCACAGCCAGTGCATTCAAACCTGATTTCAGACCGCTGAAGTGCGTATCACAAGCCTCGCACAGGTGGTCAATCATTTCCGGCGCATCATTCAACTGCGTCTGACACGACGCCACTTTGCAATCGAGCACCCGCATTGGGTTTTTATCCATGCGATCAACACAGGTTTCACACAGGTGGTCTTTGCGTGCATGCAAATAATCGAGCAGCACTTCACGGTAACCAGGGCGACAATCAGCACAGCCCAGAGAATTGATCTCTAACGTCAGTTCGGCAATGCCCAATTCGGATAAAAAGCTATGCGCCATGGCCAAAATTTCGGCGTCTTCCAACGGGCCATTGGCACCAAACATCTCCACACCAATCTGCTGAAATTGTCTTAAACGCCCTTTTTGCGGCCGCTCACGTCGAAACATCGGACCAATATAAAACCAACGCTGACTGCCTGAACGTGTTAAACCGCCTTGCAGGTAAGCACGCACCGCTCCTGCCGTTCCCTCAGGCCGCAGACAGATATTGTCTCCACCCTGATCGCTGAAGGCATACATCTCTTTAGATACAATATCGGTGGCTTCACCAATTGAGCGCACAAATAGTTCGGTCGGTTCCAACACAGGCAGGCGCACTTCAGAAAAGGCATATGTACCAAACACTTTCCGGGCAGCTGTTTCTACCCGCTGCCACAACCGCACCTCAGCAGGTAATCCATCATGAATACCACGAATACTTTGTAATTTTTTAACTGCCACTAGCTTTTCTCTCCATTGGTGCCCAACGCTGCCTGACGCACAAGCGCGGCACGCCGCTCCACATCTTCCACCAGCTGATCAATCATATTGCCTGTCTTCACTTTTTCCGACTTTTCGCCATCACGGTACATCATATGAACCGGATAACCGCCGGTAATGCCGACATCCACCTCTTTGGCTTCACCGGGGCCGTTTACCACGCAGCCGATCACCGCCACATCGATATTTTCCTGAATATGCGCCAGCCGCTCTTCAAGCTCTGCCACAATTTCAATCACATTGAATTTCTGACGCGCACAGCTCGGGCAAGCGATCAGGTTTACACCACGATGGCGCAGCCCCAGAGATTTTAAAATTTCAAAGCCAACCTTCACCTCTTCTTCCGGCTCGGCGGCCAGCGACACACGAATGGTATCACCAATGCCATCGGCCAATAGCAGGCCAAGACCAATGGATGATTTTACAGTACCGCCAAAACGGCTACCTGATTCTGTAATGCCCAGATGCAGCGGATAATCCACTATCTTAGCAAGCTTACGATAAGCTGCCACAGTCATCGGAATGTTACTGGCCTTGAGGGATACCTTGATATCATTGAAATGCATATCTTCTAAAATATGAATATGATTTAAGGCTGATTCAACCATCGCATCGGCACAGGGTTCGCCGTATTTTTCATTCAACTCTTTTTCCAGCGAACCTGCGTTCACACCAATGCGAATCGAAACACCACGCTCCGCACTGGCTTTCACCACGCGCTCAACGCGATCACGCCCTCCGATATTACCCGGATTCAGACGCAGGCCATGCACCCCTGCATCCAGTGATGCCAGAGCCATTTTGTAGCTAAAGTGAATATCCGCAATAATCGGTACCTGTGTCTGGTTTAAAATTTCAGGCATGGCTGCAGCAGATTCAGGATCAGGGACAGAAATACGTACAATGTCAGCTCCGGCCTCTTGCAGGCGTAGCACTTGTGCCACCGTGGCATCAATATCCGTAGTCAGCGTATTGGTCATGGACTGTACGGCGACAGGTGCATTGCCACCAACCGTGACACTTCCCACTTGAATTTCCCTGCTTTGACGACGCTGTAACACGATCTGATCACGCATCTTATTCCTCCTCAGAAATTGGGCTGTTTGGTTTTTTGCTATGCATTGAAACCGAACCATTCTCTACTTTCTGGTCACGTAACAAATTCAAACGTTCTTTCAGCTGTTTCGCCCGGCGCAAAGATTCCTGATATTCGGACTTTTCCGGTTTCATTGCCACCGCATCACCCCAATAGTCAATGGCCTTGTCCAGCTTCTCTTGCGCAAATGCCTTACTACCCTGTGCAAATAATTTAGCTGACTCTTTATCCAGCTGCGTCTGAATCTGTGTCAACAGTTTTTCCGCATTCTGGCCGCCATTACGCCGATACACCTGGGCAAATTGTCTGGCCTGAATAAAATCACCGGATTTAATACTCTCCAGCACCTGTTTCTCACTCATTTTCTGAGGCATTCTCAGGCGTTTCCCCGCTGCAAGCTTTTTCACCCCAGCCTGTTTCAACGATGGGATAATCAAACCTTTTGGCATGGATTTTCGTATTTCCACCACTATTTTTGTAGCCTGAGCACTACCCGGCTGCAAGCGCACATACGATTCAATCTCTACATAAGCAATTTCAGGCAAATTCTTACTCAGGAATCGCCGTGCCTCCCGAAAGGCATGGTCTGCCCGTTCATCCAGCAGATCATTATAATGCTCCCGCATACGCGCAAACACTTCATCACTGGGGGCCACACCCTTGGGATTCTCATAAGCACTGGCATCAGCCAATAACACACTATCCTCTTTTCGACGTTGCTTCAGCATTTGATCAAAACGAACCTGGCGCATATTGAGTTTCATCTGCTCACGCTTCTCAACCATCTTCTCCGGTTTAATCGTCACTGTTCTGGCCTGATCATAAGCCCACATTGCAGCCGCCCAACGGCCCTGTTTTTCATGCTCACCGGCGGCCCTGAGATAATGCAAAAACACCCGTCGCCTGGCCGGCTCAATTTTCTGTTTTAAAAAACGGTGCGATTCCACATAGTCACGATGTGATTTATCCATAGCCAACACTCGGGCTCGAGCACGCATGATGCGACCACTATCATAATCATGTTGAATAAGCGTCAACGTATTCATGATACCAATAGCTTCACTACCTTGTTCAAACAGATCGAGCATCGAATTACTATCAGCGAGAATGCCATTTGGGCCATGTGCTCCGGACTGACACCCGGTCAATAATCCTGCCAAACAGATCATAGCCATAATACGCAATCTGTTTTTATGCATCTCTCTGACCCTCACTCGCAACTTGTGAATCCAGGCGCGTTGCATCCACCATATCTTCGATAGCTTGACACGCCTCCTGACTCTCCAAATGCACCATGCCAACTTCCAGAGGCTGACTGATCCCCTTGATATCACACATACCAATAGAACAAAATTCAAACCCATCACCCAGCAGATCGAAGTTATGTCTGGACATAATCAATTTATCGCCTTCACCCAGCCCTGCCATACGAGAAGCTACATTTACCGCATCACCGATCACTGTATATTCCAAACGCTGTGCTGCACCAATATTCCCCACAATTGCCTGACCTGAATTCAAACCGACCCTGAATCGAATAGGTTCACCTTCACCACCATTTAAGCCCAGTTTCTGGCATGCTTGCACCATGGCCAAGCCCGCCAATGCCGCATGCCGCACATGATGTTGATCATTCACAGGATGATTAAACACAGCCATCACCGCATCGCCAATATATTTATCCACATGCCCCCCGTAGTGGGTCACTATACGATGAAACAGTTCAAAATATTGATTAAGCACAGTGACAACTTTGGCAGTATCCGTCGATTCAGAGAAGTGTGCAAAGCAGACCATGTCGGCAAACAGTACTGAGACTTCCTGCCTCCGGCTTTTCATCTCAGCATCAGCACTTTCAAACACATCTGAAACCAATTTGGGATTAAGATATCGGCCAAACACACCGCGCAACTCTTCTTTGTGCGCCAAACCACGTACCATTTCATTAAATTGTCTCAGGGCATCGGACAGTTCATCATTGCCTTGCTCCGGCAATTGCACTGTATAATCACCCTCAGAAACCTTGGCTGCCGCAGCTGCCAGCATTTCAATAGGATGAGCCATGCGCCCTGCAATCCAATAGACCAATAGAGATGAAAACAGCACCACAAGCACAGCGGCCACAAAAATCGTCTGGGACAGCTTCCCTGCCATTTCTGCCCATGCCCGCTCCGAAAAACGTACTGCCACAGTGCCCATCGAGGTTTTGTCATACATCACTGATTTTGCGTACCACAGCGTTTTAACAGGCAGTTGTATCACTGTTTTCGTCGCATGGAGTTTTTTCAATACGCCCTTAGATGTACGATCAGAGATTTTAATGGAGCCAAAAGCGATAACTTTACCGTCAGGAAAACGAATCAACATACCTAAAACTGCAGGCACTTTATCCATAAAGCGCTGTGCAATGATATCGGTTTCGCTACTACTGCCAGACAACATCGGTAGTTTAAATTCATCGGTCAATCGATCAACCTGCAACTCGGCCTGCGCTGCCTGACTGTCGATCCATGCGTCATGCTCAACATCCAAAATAATGACATACAGCACAAGCACCGCCAGCGTCACCGCAAAACCAACAAGTCCTGTCCAGCGCCAGCGAATAGGAATACGCGGATTCACCCACCCCAATTCACGAGGCTGTTGGTCAGCTTTAGGGGCTTGTTCTGCGGTTTGCTCTACGGTTTGTTCTACTAATCGCACTGGCAGGGCCGACTCTGAAGATATGGTGTCATGATTTTGCACAGCTCAACCCTAACCAAAGTCCCATATTGAACAATGCCAGACACGCATTAAATACAAAAAGAATATTAATCCATGCTAATTTATTAACTTCCACCAGAAATATTCACCTCATCCATGAGATTCGTCTTAGCTTCCTGCGACATGCTCAATCAACAAAACCACCTTTCTCCTGGGATCATGAAGTGGTCGGTGGTAAGTCGGCACACAGAAATATCAGGCATAGGCCCCAAACATCAAAAATGTAATTTTTCTTTCACTTACAAATCAGCACTTATATGCCCGCATTGACAGCCCTTTTATACACTGCCAGAGAAGCTGAATTAAGTAGGCCCTAAAACAGCGTTTTGCGCCGTGCATACGCGCTTTCGGCCGGCTACTTTAGCGGCATACATACATTCATCAGCCACCGCCAACAATTGCTCAGAAAGTGGTTCAACGCCAAGCTTCTGATCATTATAATCAAGGGTGGCGACACCAGCAGAAAAGGAGATGTGTATCGTCGCACCACTTTCAATCACAAGTGATAATTCAGTGATGTTTTTCAACCACTGCTCTGCAGCTTGGCGAGCCCCGGTCAAATCCGTATGTGGCAACAAAACAACGAATTCTTCACCACCCCAGCGTCCAACGACATCACCCTCGCGCACGCCCTCTTTTAACATTGCCGCCATCTTCGATAACACCAAATCACCGGCAGCATGACCATGCAAATCATTCACCTGTTTAAAATGGTCAAGATCAAACATCACCAACGTATAAGGGTGATGATAACGCAAGGCTTGCGATACCCCCCGATACAACTGCTCCATGACATAACGGCGGTTAAACAAGCCGGTTAACGCATCATGACTGGCCTGAAACTGAAGTTCCTCTTTAGCATTTTTCAAATTTGTGACCATACGCCAGATCAGACTGGCTTCGAGACCTCCAATCACACCACCAGCACCCAATGCTTCTGATGAAACAGATTCAATCATCTCATTGCCTGTCATATTAAAGGCCACACAAGGTGAAGACTCACGTAAAGCTTGCACAACATCGGTATACACATTGATCCCATGCTCTCTGGCCAAATCCAAACCCGGCGCATTTGGATCCCTGTCCGCAATGGCAATCACTTCAACCAGACGTTCACCGAGCAACATCTCCAGAATTGCGCTGCCTCCACGCCCTGCGCCAAGGATCACTGCACGATGTGGATCTTCTTTTAATGTAGTCATATCACCTCAAAAACCTCATTCGTGAAGCTTCAAATTATAAGGAACAGGCTGAAAAAGTCAGCATATCCGTGAGCAAAGACACAACCGTACATTTGATGCTCGGCATCCTTGCCTCACACCACTGCGTGGCGCTCTTCGCCGTCCCATTCCACTACCCTGTGGAATGGTACCTTTTGTGAACTGGTTATTGGCAGCTGCCAATAAATCAGCATCTCCCTAGATTGAGCAAATCATATGCCATAACACATCTTGTTGTTAGCATTCGCGGGTGGAGAAGACTATGACCCTAAACAATCAACAAAGAAAGAGCCTTAAAGCAAAGGCTCATCACCTCAAGCCACTCATCAGAGTCGGGCAAAAAGGCATTACAGACACACTTATTGAAGAGACCATACAGACTCTGGACAGACATGAGCTGATCAAAGTGCATATTGCCCAGGATGATCGAGAAGAACGCAACAACGCTGCAGAAGAGCTCGCCACTCGCTGCCACGCTGTCATTGTTCATCAGATCGGCAAGACCTGTGTTTTATTCAAAGAGCAAACCCCTGCTACATGAGCAACACCTGTGAAAAAATAAAAGAAATACTAGAGACAACATTTCAACCTGAATCTTTACATATTGAAGATGAATCATGGAAACATGCCGGCCACGCCGGAGCCAAAGAGCATGGCGGAGGCCACTTTGTTGTGCGTATTTCATCAAACAACTTTCATGGATTGGCCCGCACCCAAAGCCACCGCATGATCTTTCAAGCCTTAAACTCACTATTTCCTAAATCCATCCATGCATTAACTATTAAAATCGAATAAACAACCGCATATGCTGCAGTGAGCGGCCACTCTGGCCTGTTTCTTGCATGTATTTCATTTTGAAAGCATCACACAAGAACATCACAACAGGGTTGTCCTATGAAGATTCAAAACAGTACCCCGGTCACCGGCAAAACGACACAGACTACCAAGCGTAGCAGTACGAGTGGCCTGTTCGGCCAACTGCTTGATGCTGAATCCCATCAAACAGATCAAAGTACAACAGATCAACCCCATGATCACGGCACCCAAACGACAGAGACAAGAGCACCTATGCAGGAAGCATGGCACACCCTTGAAGAGAGCGTAACGCTGCTTGATGAAGCGATGCAGTGCATCGAATCAGGCGATAGCCCTCCACAGAAATTAATACAAGATATTGAACAATTACGCGCCCTGTTAAGGAACCAGGTGGCATCCGGGGGCTCCGCAATAGAATTAAAACAGGCAGACACCCTGCTAGCTGTAGAAGCAGAGCGTATTCGCGCCATGCAATCTTAAGCGACGACCGCACATGAACCAGAGAGATCTCATAGAACAATTACTCGATGGAATGGATGAAATTCGTCCAATCGCACTTGCAGCAAGACCTCACGACTTGGAGCTACGCGCCACAACACGCGATATGATTGCGGCATTAGAAGACATCAAACGTGCACCCGCCATCCCCGCCCCTACCTATGTATGGTTATGTCATCTCACCTCAAAACTACTTGATGCCGAACATGGCGCACTACTTAAACCAACAGCCGACGGGCTCATTCCCAACACCGCGCAACAAGCATTAAGTCAACACTTTGAAGAGCGTCAAATGCTTTTAATGCAAGCCCTGCAAGACATACCCGCCACCCACGTTTTACTTGACCAAAGTAGTGAAATGATCGGGAACAAGGCTAATAGCGATATTCCTTTGCAAGCCAAAGCGAAACATTTAGTCCAACTATTGCGCGACCATCTACAGCACGATACAGATTTAAAAAATGAGATTCAGCAACTCATCGAAGCATTCAACCCATCGCTTTCTGCCCTATCTAATCTGCTCGAACAGGCAGGAGAAGATTCACCCGAATTAAAACAGGCCCAACAAATACTGGCTCAAAAATTACCTGATAACATTGAAGATGCCAGAGCCCTGTTGGAGAGTGCTCATCATAGTATTCTGCAAGCAGGCACCAAATTAGTCAGCGCCAGCGCAAAATTAAATGAGACCATTCAGGAACAAGTTGAAAAACTATCCACACTTTCAAGCAAGCTGGAACAAGCCGAATCAGAAGCACGTAACGACCCTTTAACCGGATTAGCGAACAGACGAGCTCTGGCTGAATACTTAAAGAACCTCGGACAAAAAAGCTTCTGTTTTCTAGTCATCGACATTGATCATTTTAAAAACATCAATGACACCCATGGTCATGATGTAGGTGATGAAATTCTGCAACAGCTTGCCATCATATTACAGACAAACATTCGCAGTACTGACCTTGCTGCCCGCATCGGTGGAGAGGAGTTCTGTATTATATTTGCAGCCGCATCAGTCGACATCAGCCACAAGCTGGCAGATAAACTACGCTTATCTATTGAAACACATACATTCAAAACCCAGCAGGGCCCACTCAACATTACAGTCAGTATCGGGCTGGCTGAACATATTGTCGGCCAAACATCCAGCAGCACATTCAAAGCAGCGGATAAGGGCTTGTATCAATCCAAACGCAATGGCCGCAACCAGGTAACTATTACCCCCACGACATAGGTAAAAAGGAACCATGACGTGGTAAGTAAACTAAGCAAATGGTGCATGGCGAAACCAGAAAGGCTCCCTTGATGACGAACGAATGACCAGAAGGTCTGTGTGGCCGTAGGAAATGCCTTTGGTGCGTAGTAAGAGAAGCTCCCCTGGAGAGGGGCAAATAATAATCAGTGAAATTTGCGAAGTCACTGCCCCAAGGCACGCTCTCTAGTTTTACTATTCACCTGATAGCTTGATGCTTTTCATCGCCATGAAAAGAAAGCAACAATTAGCTTGTCATTCGTGGCTAGGTGATTTTAATTCAGTAATTTCGAACAGTTGCCATATATTGATGGTTTCCGCTAATGTGCGATGAACTAAAAAAGCGCTTATGAGATCATAAGCGCCCTAACTTTTGGGCACAATCCTAGCAGTTATTTACCGACCACATCCGATTTGTTTTTATTCTCTGCTCTGATGGTTTCGCGATGACGGCGATAAACATATTTAGAGATTGTATCTTCCTCATCATCACAGCGATAATAAAATTTAATGCCAACCTGCTGCTTTGTCTCTTTCGGTCTAGGCGCGCGTACAACAGTCCCCACCAATTCAAGGATAGAGGGGGGGAATGAGGGCAACATCAGATTAATGGCTACTGCATCACCAAGCTTATAATGTTTATCTGTCACAAAGCTAATACCTGTCACACTCAAATTAACCGGTCGTTCCAACATATTTCCATGACTGGCATCATTAAGCATATTCACACCGATCAGATAATTCAGTTTAGCATCTAGAGCCTCAATCGCCTGCGACATTTCAGGATTAGCTTGATTCTGTTCGCCGGAAAAAAGATCTCGCCCTACCATTTGACGCAGCATTCCGTTTTGGCGCGATCGAACCCCAACCTTCGTTTTATTCACTTCAAACTCTTCGGCTGTTAAGCGTTCTTCACTAATAGGAATCACATCATTGATTCTAAAATCCTGCCGACCATTATCATTACTGTTTTCAGCCATTATTACGCACCTCTGTTTTCACTGAAATTAAAGCAGACAATGGCATCACACCATCACTATCAAGAACATCTTCCGCTTGCGTACTCACAACACCGCGCTCAATTGCCGCAATTGCCACCGCTACCACTTGTGGATCAAATTGTGTGCCAGCATTGTTTTTAAGTTGCTCCACACAAAAAGACAAGGATCTTGCCATACGATAAACACGATGTGTGGTCATAGCATCAATGGCATCAGCCACACAAACAATACGCGCATCAAAAGGAATATCTTCGCCGGCCAACTTATCCGGGTAACCAAAACCATCATAACGCTCATGATGATGACGCAACATCTGGCGCTCTCGAACCATCGTATCCATATTAGATAGGATATTATCTCCAATAGCCGGGTGCGCTTTCATAATTGCGAACTCTTGCTCTGTATAACGGTCCGGTTTCAACAACACCGCATCGGGAATACCACATTTGCCAATATCATGTAGCAAACCTCCGGTACGGATCAAATCCACATGATCAGAATCAAGGCCAAGATCTGCAGCAAGCACCGCTGATAACTCTCCCACGCGCGCTGAATGATCACGTGTATAACGATCACGTGCTTCCAGTGACCGCACTAGTGCAATTAATGTGTCCCGCATATTGGCGGCCAGCGCTGCATGCACGGCGCGATTATCCAACAAAGTGTCAAGTTTCTTGACCAGCAGCCCGAGCATTTGACGGGTCTCACTTTTCAATGGCATGAAAACGGTTGGGTTTAGCAAGCACAACACCCCCATTGCCACACCCTGTAAACGCACTGACACCGCCACAAATTGGTCAGACTCCAGACCTGGCCAACAGATGCTCAAGCCTTCTCCAAGAGCAGACTGATGAAACTCCTCATCACCATTCATTAAAGGCTGAAACACTGTTTCAGCCAGATCACAAGATGCAGGCAACCCTTCCATATCTTCCGATGCTACCATCACCAACCTATGTTGCTGGCGCTCAAACAAGGCCATATATCCGCTTTGAGCATGCACTGCATCCATACCTATGGTTAAAGCTCGTGCACACACTGCAGACACATCATTTTGAGCCGGCATCTCATCAAACATGCGATAGACCAACCCCATCCGACGATCCATTTCAAACATTTCAGGCAGTAATTTATCTGATGCACGGCTACAGGTTTGAATGGAAACATGGTCAGCAGATCGGTTCGAAAGAGCTGAGCTATCCGATTGCAAAGTGACACCGTCATCGCAGCTCAGCATGTCATTCAAACAATCGAGAAACACGTTTGGCTCAAATGGCTTGGCTAATACATGATCAATTCCAAGTGCAGTAGCCTGCTTCATTCGCGCAGATGTCAAAAAACCACTCATCAGAATCGTAGGTGGAAGTGCAACACCTCCTTCAACACAATTCTCAAGGAATTCCAACGCATTGCCATCACCCAGGCTCATATCAGTGATTAGACCATCCCAATATTGTTCAGATAACACAACACCAGCTTCCTGCAGGCTACCCACCTGTGAAATCTCAACACCCAAGCCAAGCCCTCCGATAATTTCGGCAACCACTTCACGAACAGCGGGCTGGTCTTCTATAATAAGAAGCTTCAACATCAATGATTACCTACTTTATTTTGGCCATAAGCTCGAACTACCATCTCTCCACCCGGCTGAGCTGCCTCCACTGGCTTCACAGCTTGGCCATTAAGAAGTTTATAACGCGCTAGCAAACGTTGATAACGCGCAGCATTGTCCAAACGAACCCGAATCTCGGGCAATTGAAATGGTTTACTGACAAAGTCGTAAGCGCCTTGCTCTACAGCATGCAAAGCATTTTCAATGCCAGAGTAACCGGTCATCAATAAAATAAGTGTATCGGGCATATGTTCATGAATATGACGCAACAGTGTCAAACCATCGGATCCCGGCATAACAATATCACTAAGTACCAGGTCAAAATGCTCCTCTTGCAATGCTTGCAAGGCGCTGTCACCACGGTGATACACAACCAGATCGTAACCTGCTTCTGAAAGATACTCCTCTAATAAAGAGGCCAAAGCCTCATCATCTTCAGCCAATAGTAGCCGGGGTTTCTCCACACTTAGCCTCCGTAGTTATCATTCTTCTTATAGAGGTTAAGCAAGTGTGATTCCAAAGCGCGTTCGCCAGGCTTATTCTGAGGCTGAATTTGAGATTCAGTAGAAGGTGTTTGCTGACTGTGCGAAGAAGAAATACTAATTTTATCCAGCTTGACTGGCGGCGCAGATGGGTTTTTCTTTTCAGCAGATGAGGCTTTCCCATTCTGCTGTAATCAGCGGTTAATTAAACCATCGACGGGTTGAATACTAATAGCCATGTGCAAACCTCCATCGTGGTAAAGTATAATACCTAGATCCTGCAATCTGCTGATCGTGTAATCCAAAAAAGGTAGACTCCTTCAAGAGTTAGCAGCTCAATCAAAAACAGAAGGAGTCACCTTTTCAGTGAGTAAAGCTAAAGCAAAACCTACCCGCAAGTCTATCCCAA
>JAUZQJ010000151.1 GCA_030951045.1 Mariprofundus sp. | reverse complement strand
TTGTGATCATCCACATTAATAAATATTTGAACGTTGTGAATTTGTCTTCTTGACACTGAGATTGAGGCATTTATTATGCGCGACCCTTTTTAAGTAGGGAAACAGGAGTAAGACCATGAGCTTTACATATAAACCCAGCCGCATCCGCCGCGCCCGCCGTCATGGTTTCCGTGCACGTATGGCAACACGTTCAGGCCGCGCCTTGATTAATCGTCGCAGAGCTAAAGGTCGCGTTCGTCTTTCAACCTGATTTCGGTTGATTCATTAAATGAATCAACGGTTTACCAAGTCGTTTAGATTATTATCAAAAGCTGATTTTGCAGATATGCGTAAAGGCAGACGAATCAGTTATGGTGCTATTCGCTTGGTTTACCTGGAGAATAAACTTGGTTTTTCACGTTTAGGTTTGGCTGTATCTCGAAAATATGGCAATGCTGTGCAGCGTAATCGTTTTAAAAGGCTGTTGCGTGATACATTTCGTACCGGCGACTATCACCAGATGAGTGTCGATGTATTGGCAATTCCGATGCAGGGCGCAGAAAAAATATTGCACCCAGCCCATGATTTTCAGATGGCGCTGGGTAAAATACAGCGTTCATGAGCATGCTTGTGAAGATGCTTCGCCAACTTACCCAGCGTTCTATTCTATTACTGGTTCGTTTTTATCAATTGTTTATTTCACCAGTTATACCCCCGCATTGTGCGCATACACCAACGTGTTCGAATTATATGGTGGAAGCGATCCAGAAGCATGGGGCAGGACGCGGTGTGTGGTTTGGTGTGAAACGTTTATTGCGTTGCCATCCTTTTTCAAAAGGCGGTTATGATCCAGTTCCATAATGTAATAACAGTGTAATGGAAATGTGATGAGATCCGAGAATCAAGGTAAAGAAGAGTTTTAGGGAGAAGAAGCATGGAACAACGGAATTTAATTCTGGCAATGGCATTATCAATGATTGTGCTCTTGGGATGGGGAGTGATCTTTCCTGATGAGAAGAAGGTCGCTGTAACTGAACCAACGCAATCGATTACGACTGATATTGTTGAGCGAAGTATTGAAACCAGTCCTGATGAACTTGCACTTCCGCCATTGAACAGTGATGCTGTACCGGTTTCAAATACTCAACCTGTTTCTGATATTGTTGATGATGCTTCTACCGGTCAAACATTTGAAATCCGTAATGATCTTATGCGTTTGACAGTGAATGATAAAGGGTGGTTAACACAGGCTCTGTTAAGTGACTACCTTGAATCGTTGGAGCCCGGTGCTGGTAATGTTGCTGCTTTGACCATTGCTGCTGATGGTGGACGCTCTGTTTATGTGAATGCCGGTGTATTGAATAGAAGCCTGGCACAGCCATTCACAGTTGCTGAACAGACCGAAAAATCTATTCGCCTGCATGCAACTTTGGATGATGGTCATGTTTGGCAACGTCAGGTTACGCTGGTTCCCGGTTCTTATATTATTCAGATTGAAGACCGCATTGTTGATGGTGCGGGTATGAAGGTATATCGCCAGGTTGTGGAGCGCTTTCCAGACAAAAACCTCAATACATTTTATGAGCATATGGGGCCAACCGCGCTCTTTAATGGTAAGTTGATTGAGCCTGATTATGATGATCTGGACGAAGTTGGTTCTCAGCGCATGGCTTCAATGGGTGGTTGGACAGCGATCATGGACCGCTATTTCATTGCTGCTCTGATCTCTAACCCTGATCAAAACTATCCGTATTATTTTAAAGGTGATGGTCGATCTTATCAGGCTGGTTTGATTGATGATGGAATAGTGGAAGGAAAAGACGCTGTTTTTACCTCTAATCTGTATGTTGGGCCGAAAGCCACTCCAATTCTTGCAGCAGCAGGCTCTGAATTAGAGCGTTCTGTAGATTTTGGCTGGTTCTCACCGATTTCTAAGCCTATGCATAACTTCCTTGGTTGGATTTATGATTATATTCCTAACTTTGGATTTTGTATTATTATTTTGGTGGTTCTTATCAAAACCATCTTCTTTTACCCTACTCAAAAATCCTATGAGTCTATGGCTGCGATGCGTAAATTATCGCCGGAAATGGCGCGTATTAAAGACCTGTATGGTGATGACCGCCAACGCGTGAGTAAGGAAGTGATGGAGCTGTATAAGAAACATAAGGTGAACCCACTCGGTGGTTGTTTGCCAATTATTATTCAAATTCCAGTATTCTTTGCTTTGTATAAAGTACTGCTAATGTCGATAGAAATGCGTCAGGCGCCGTTTATTGGTTGGATTACAGATATGTCCGTACAGGATCCATTCTTTGTATTGCCTGTATTGATGGGTATCTCCATGTACATACAACAGAAACTGAACCCTCAGCCACCAGATCCAATTCAGGCTAAAGTGATGCAGTTCTTACCACCTATGTTTACGGTGATGTTCCTGTTCTTCCCTGCTGGTCTTGTTCTGTATTGGGTTGTGAATAACTGTTTGGCTATTGTTCAGCAGCGTTGGGTGATGAAGAGGATGAATGTCGATTAATCGGCTTCTTATCTGTCATGACCTTGTGAACAGTCCATTTGTGGGCTTTTTATGCAGTCATCGACTATGAGTCATCAACCTCAAAGTAGGCAGACAACGATAGCTGCAATTGCTACGCCTGCCGGACGTGGTGGTGTTGGCATAGTGCGTATTTCGGGCCCGAATGCGCTGCCTATCATTCAGCAAATTAGTACATTAAAAGAGCAATTAGAACCCAGGCTTGCAACATTCACCTATTGGCTTGATCAACAAGGTGATGTGCTTGATCACGGTTTAGTCGTCTATTTTCAACATCCGCATTCGTATACGGGTGAGGATGTTGTTGAAATCCAGGGGCATGGTAGCCCTGTATTATTACGTGCGCTGTTAGAACGCTTGTATCAATTGGGTTGTTGTCCTGCTGAACCGGGTGAGTTTACTCGCAGAGCCGTTGAAAATGGTAAAATTAATTTATCTCAAGCGGAAGCTGTGGCTGCTTGTATAGATGCTGCTACAGTAAGAGCGGGAAAACAGGCGCAGCGTCAGTTGCAAGGTGCTTTTGGGCAACATATTGAAGACCTGATGCAGAAGCTGACGGGGGAAGTTGCACACCTGGAAGCCAGCCTTGATTTTCCAGAAGAAGAAATTCCTGATCGTTTTTTTGAACAGATTGCCAAACAGTTGCAAGAGAATGTGCTTGATCCAATCAAGGCTTTGCTTGCAACGGCCACTTTGGGTGAGCGTCTATTTGATGGAGCTGTAGTTGCGATTATAGGGGCTCCTAATGTTGGCAAGTCGAGTCTGCTTAATGCTTTATCAGGTCGTGATAGAGCTATTGTGAGTGATATACCGGGGACTACCCGCGATGTGCTTGAGATTGATTTTGAGGTGCATGGCATTCCTGTTCGGCTTGCTGATACGGCTGGATTGAGAGTGAGTGACGATCTTGTTGAGCAGGAAGGTGTTCGTCGGGCTAAATTAACCGCGAAACATGCTGATGCTACTATCCTTGTTGCTGATGCTTCCAGGCCTGAAACATGGGAAATATCTGATGAAGTGGATATTTATCTCATGAATAAAATCGATTTAGTGCATGATGACATTCCAGACCGGTTTATGCATGTCAGCATTAAACAAGACGGTAATCTCGAATCATTAACTGATGCGCTTGCCTTGCAACTGGGAGATACCCATTTAGCTGATGATGGTTTGTTGGTTACACGGGAACGTCATAGGCTTATTTTACAGCAGACGGTAGCTCATTTACAGATGGGGCTGGATACACTTCATCATGAAGAGCATATGGATTTAACGGCCATGGAATTGCGACGAGCTTGGAGCCTGTTAGGTAGTATTCTTGGTATTGGTGATGTTGAGTATATTTTAGATCGCGTATTTTCAGAATTTTGTATTGGAAAATAGTACGCTATTTCTTCCAGATATAGAGCAGGGATTAGCGATATCATTTATCAAATATCCCTTTTCCTTGAATGTTAGTTGTGTTTTAAGGCATAATGGCCATCCTTTTTGTTAATAATCACGAGGGAATGGGGAAAAGTCTAAGATAATTCATTCTAACTACCTGTTTTTAAAGAACTTATTTGGAGAGAATATGTCAACTAAATATCCAGTTATTTCTGTTACCGGTTCTTCCGGCGCAGGTACAAGTACGGCTAAACTTGCTTTAGAGCATATCTTTAGACGTGAGCAGGTTACCCCTGCAATCATCGAAGGCGATTGTTTCCACAAATTTGACCGCATGGAATTCCGCGCTAAGGCGAAAGAATTTGAAGCGGCGGGTAAACGTCTTAGTCACTTCTCTGATGAATCTAATTTATTCGGTAAAATTGCTGAGTTGTTTGACTCTTATCAGCGAACTGGTCGTGGATATGCACGTACGTATGTGCATGATGATGAAGAAGCGAAGATATACGGCGTTGATGCTGGTAAATTTACCGATTGGCGTGAAGTAGGTGAAGGGTCTGACTTGTTGTTCTATGAAGGACTTCATGGTGGTGTAGAAGAAGTGCGCCCTTATGTAGATCTAATGTTGGGTGTGGTGCCTGTTGTGAATCTGGAATGGATTCAGAAAATCCATCGTGATACGGCCATGCGTGGTTATTCTCAGGAAGCTGTTGTGGATAATATTCTTTCTCGTATGCATGACTATATACATTTCATTACACCTCAATTCACCAATACAGATATTAACTTCCAGCGTGTTCCTTTGGTAGATACCTCTAATCCATTCATTGCACGCGATGTGCCAACACCAGATGAAAGTTTGATGGTAATTAGAATGCGCAAACCAGAAAAATGGGGTATTGATTTCCCATGGTTGATGGCAATGTTAAATGGCTCCTTCATGTCTCGCCGTAACACATTGGTTGTTCCTTCATCTAAATTCTCGTTAGCGATGGAGTTGATTCTTACTCCAATTGTTCATGAATTGCTGGAAGCTAAACGCAAAAATAGATAAAAAAAGACAGAATATTCTGTTTATTTACGAAAGGGTAGCCATTGGCTGCCCTTTTTATTTGCTAGTAATTCAGTCAAGCCTTATCGTTGTCGGCAAGAAATAAGAATTCTGCATAGGGCGGTTTTGAGCTGTCTTGATTGTTTTGCAATCTTAGCTGTGTGGTGTTGATGGAGATCTGTTTCACGTGAAACACCCTGATGACGTTGATGTGATTGTTGTAGGCGCTGGCCATGCCGGCTGTGAAGCTGCATGGAGTGCTGCTGGTCGTGGCGCACAGGTGCGTCTGATTAGCCAAAATCTTGATACGATTGCAAAAATGTCATGCAATCCTGCTATTGGTGGCATTGGTAAGGGGCACCTGGTTCATGAGGTTGATGCGCTTTCAGGTTTAATGGGGATTGCTGCAGATAGAGCAGCATTGCAGTACCGGGTATTGAACCGAAAAAAAGGTCCTGCTGTTCAGGCTACTAGAGCGCAATGTGACCGGACGGTTTATCACATGGTAATGCGAGAATTGCTGGATCAGCATCCAAACATACATCTGCATCAGGGTACTATTTCCGAGTTGTTGTTTGAAGGGGGTAAAGTTTGTGGAGTCATCGATGAATTTGCAGTTCGTCATATGGCAAGAGCAGTAATTTTAACCACAGGCACATTTCTTGGTGGATTGATACATGTTGGAAGTAAAACGATCCCGGCGGGCCGTGCTGGAGATTCTGCAGTACATGGTTTGACTGATGAATTATATCAGCGAGAACTTAAACTTGGACGTCTAAAAACAGGAACTCCTCCCCGGTTGGATAAAAAGAGTATTCGCTGGGATGATCTGTTAACACAACCCGGTGAAGTGGATGTGTTGCCTTTTTCATCGAAGCATAGTGAAGTAATACAGGATCAGGTTCCATGTGCTATCACTAGAACGAGTGAAGCAGGGCATGATATTATACGTGCGAACCTACAACATTCTCCAATGTATTCTGGCAAAATTGAAAGTACTGGGCCGCGCTATTGTCCAAGTATTGAAGATAAAGTTGTCCGCTTTGCAGATAAAAATAGTCATCAAATTTTTCTTGAACCAGAAGGCAGGAATCATAATGAGGTGTATCCAAATGGCATTTCAACATCCTTGCCGGTTGATGTTCAGTGGAAATTTATTCGTAGTATAGAAGGTTTGGAGCATGCAATTATAATTCGTCCAGGCTATGCCATTGAGTATGATTATGTCGATCCGACTGAATTGAAGCCAACATTTGAAACAAAAAAAGTATCTGGTCTATTTCATGCAGGGCAAATTAATGGCACAACAGGCTATGAAGAAGCTGCTGCGCAAGGTGTGCTGGCTGGCATCAATGCGGCAGCCCGTGCTAATGATCTAGAGTCATGGGTACCTGACCGCTCAGAAGCATATATCGGCGTGATGGCAGATGATCTGGTCACTAAAGGCATTACTGAGCCGTACCGCATGTTTACCTCGCGTGCAGAATTCAGACTTCAATTGCGGGAAGATAATGCATACTTACGGTTAGGTGATGCTGCGATCCAGCTTGGTTTGTATGATTTAGAACGCATTCGTAAATATGAAATGAGTAAGGAGAAGTTGGCGGGGGACTTTGAGTTGGCCCGCTCAACAACAATCGGCACAGGTGTTGCATGGAAAGAGAAATTAACGGAGCTGGATCTACCGGCACCATCGCAACCGATGAGTATTGTTGCATATGCGCATCGTTCAGATGTGCAACCATTGCAGGCTTTAAAATTGCTTGATGATTATCAGGATTTGGATAATCGCGAAGTGAAGACACTATTATCACTTATTCATTATGATGGTTACCTCGACAAACAGCAGGATGAAGTGGATCGATTCCGTTTGCTGGAGGGGATGTCTATACCCGAAGGTGTAGATTACAGCGCAATAAAAGGTATTAGTATTGAATGTGCTCAGCGCTTGACTGCTGGTGAACCAAGAACATTAGGACACGCGTCACGTATGACTGGTATTACCCCTGCAGCGATTAGTAGTTTAATGCTGTATTTAAGGAAGAGTCGTAATGGCTGATTTATGTGACGCCTATGTTCAAGAGGTGCTTAAGTTCCGATTAGCTCTGAATTTAACATCAATAAAAGATGGTGATCTGTTCCATGCTAGGTTCATTCGTCCTTCACTGGCGATGGTGGATATGATGCCTGATCAAGGACGAGTGCTGGATGTGGGTAGTGGCATGGGAGTGCCTGGAATTCCGCTGTTGGCCGCTAAGCCTGGACTCACTGGTGTGTTAGTGGAGCGTAGGAAAAAACGCGCCGAATTTTTGAGGCATGTGGTAAGAAAGTTGAAATTGAATGCAGAAGTATATGACGCTGACATTAATGATTTACCATCACTGAACATTGATGTGTGTGTGGCACGAGCCGTGGCTGACGAGGCGATGCTTCTGAAAATGTTTGCCGGCCATGTAAATGATGGGGCAATTGCTGTGCTTCCGGTACCCCGGGCTCACCCTCCTGTTCATGTAGAGGGTTGGGAAATGACAGCTGAATATTCAGTTAATGTAGATAATTGGACAGATGAAAATCAATTGATTCGCTGTTATCGGTATTGTTGAAATGACAGGGAGGTTTCACGTGAAACATCAAGGAATGGGTCCGGTTACTGCCATTGCAAATCAGAAGGGTGGAGTAGGTAAAACTACAACCAGTATCAATTTGGCAGCATCACTTGCGGCCCTGGACCACCGGGTTCTACTTATAGACTTAGACCCTCAAGGTAACACAACTTCTGGGCTTGGAACGGATCAAAGCAATGTAACTACTGGTACCTATGATGTGTTGATGGGTGATGCTGTATTGAGTGAAAGTATTATTCAAACAGAGTGTGAACGCCTGTGGCTATTACCTGCTAGTATGGATTTGGCCGGAGCTGAGATTGAGTTGGTTAATGAAATGGCTAGAGAGTCTCGTTTGAATGAGGCTTTTTCTACTTACCAAGGCGAACCATTTGATTATGTGTTTATTGATTGCCCACCTGCATTGAGCTTATTAACAGTAAATGCTTTAACAGCAGCAGATGAAGTATTGGTCACGTTGCAGACAGAGTTTTATGCGATGGAAGGGCTCACTCAGTTACTGGACTCAATTCGTCGTGTACGGCAGGCATTGAATAAGGCTTTGAGTATTGAAGGTGTGCTGTTAACGATGGTGGATCGCCGCAACAAGTTGTCCATGCTAGTCGAGCAAGATGTCAGAGAATATTTTGGTTCACAGGTCTATAACGAAGTCATTCCGAGAAATGTACGTTTGTCTGAAGCGCCGAGTTATGGTGTACCTGTGATGTATCATGATGTGCGTTCAAAAGGTGCGCAGGCATATTTGTCCGTTGCGCGTGAATTTATTCATCGTAGAAAAGTCGTGACCTGATTAAAGTATGGTATGAGTGGAGGAGGGAATTATGGCAGTAGTTAAAAATCGCGGGCTGGGGCGTGGCCTGAATGCACTATTGGGAGATACACCCACACCTGAAGTGATGCGGCAGTCTTCACAAATCCTGATCTCAAAAATTAAACCCAATAGCTATCAACCGAGAACAAATTTCTCTTCTAATGAACTGGATTTATTAACGGATTCAATTAGACAGGATGGTGTGTTGATGCCGGTATTATTACGCCCTCTGGGTGATGGGTATGAACTGATTGCGGGTGAACGCCGTTGGAGGGCATCACAGGCAGCTGGTCTTACAGAGATTCCTGCAGTTGTTAGACACGTGAGTGATCTGCAAGCATTAGAGTTAGCGATTGTTGAAAATGAACAACGTGATGATTTAACCTCCATTGAATCTGCTGCCGCATACCAGCGCTTGATTAGTGAGTTTGGCTGTACGCAGCAACAGGTTGCAGAGAAAGTTGGTGTATCTCGAGTTCAGGTTAGTAACTTGATTCGGTTACTACAGCTCTCTGATCTTATCCAGAAAATGATCGGCTTACGTCAGTTAAGTATGGGGCAGGCCCGTCCATTGGTGGGGTTACCAATAGACACGGCAGAGCGCCTTGCGCGTTTATGTGTTGATCATGGCTGGAGTGCTCGCCAAATGGAGCAAGAAGCCAGAAAGGCCGCCAAAGCACCGACGTTAGCAAAAGACAAAGTAGTGGATGCTGATGTTATGGCTTTGCAGGAAGAGTTGACCCGTACACTAGGATTACCTATACAGATTTGTTGCAAGAAAAATGGTGCTGGTGAAATGCGTATTGCTTACACCCAGGCTGCTGAACTTGATGGTGTGTTAAGAAGACTGCGTTCAGAATAAGCCTTAAAACAATGATCAGAATATTATCAGGGGTTTAGTATGCGGGTAAATGGTAAGCCGTGCCGAGCAGTGTGTTGGCATGGAGAATCAAAATCTGTTGAGTGGGTTGAACAACGTTTATTGCCGCATCAATTTAAGCAAGTTCGTAGCCGTAAACCGGAAGATGTGGCTGTTGCAATTGAATCCATGCAAGTGCGTGGAGCTCCATCAATTGGTGCGGCTGCAGCTTATGGGCTGGCGCTTGCTTGGCAGGAAGATGAACAAGGATTCTTTACGCATTGGTTACCGCGTTTTCGTGCAACACGTCCGACTGCAATTAATCTATTTCATGCCTGTGACGCCCTGCAAAACTGTGCCGAAGAAGGCCCAACTGCTACCCAAATGATCGAGTGCGCTCAGGCCTATGCTGATGCAGAAGTGGCTTCAAATCAGCGCATGGGTGAAACGATGGCGGAACTGTTGGCTGTCGGCGAACGTAGAATTCTCACTCACTGTAATGCCGGATGGCTTGCGGCTGTTGATTGGGGAACGGCTACATCGGGCATTTATCAGTTGGGCAAAGCAGGTGAGAAACCATTTGTTTGGGTGGATGAAACTAGACCACGGCTGCAAGGTGCGCGACTTACGGCCTGGGAATTAAATCAAGAAGGCATTGATTGCCGTATTCAGGCCGATGGTGCAGCAGCCTGGATGATGGCACAGGGTAAGGTGGATGCGATCGTTGTGGGGGCGGATCGCATTGCGGCTAATGGCGATGTGGCCAATAAGATTGGCACCTATGCATTGTCACTGGCAGCCAAAGAACATGGTGTGCCGATGTATGTTGCAGCCCCTGGTTCTACATTTGATATAGCCTGTCCAACGGGAAAAGATATTCCGATTGAACAACGTGATGATGATGAGATCTGTCGCATGGATGGTATGAACGAAGCGGGAGAGCCGCACGATGTCAGGATTGCGGCTGCCGGTGTACGAGCCAATAACCCTGCTTTTGATGTCACTCCCAATGCCAACCTTACAGGTATTGTAAGCGAAAACGGTATCTGGTCAGTTTGATAAGATGCTGACTCATGGCATCCTGCCAAGAATCAGCTCGCAATCTATGTGGTCTGATTGGCAGCCCGTCCATGAGCTGAACGGAAACGCTGAACAATTTAGCACTTCCGATGATAGATATTGATATGGAGTACTCATGAAGCGTACAGCAATTTATCCAGGCACCTTTGATCCGATTACATTGGGTCATGTTGATGTGGCCAGACGCGGATTGAAAATGTTTGACCGTGTAGTGATCGGTGTTGCCGATAACCCGGGTAAGGGTCCGATGTTCGATGTTGAGACCCGCTTGAAGATGGTGCGCGAAACATTTAAGGATGAGGAGCATGTCGAGGCCGTACGATTCTCTGGTCTGTTGGTTGATCTGGCTCATGAACATCAGGGCGCAGCTCTTCTGCGTGGTCTGCGAGCAGCATCCGATTTTGAATATGAGTTTCAGATGGCAACGATGAACCGCCGACTCGATGAGCGCATCGAAACAGTATTTGTCATGGCTCGTGAAGATTACACCTTCGTCTCATCCCGCTTCATTCGAGAAATTTCAAGCATGGGTGGCGATGTTTCTGAACTGGTACCACCAGTAGTGATTCCATACTTAGCTAAAAATAGTTAACAATATTATGAATGTCTGCTTCCGCCGGAAGCAGACATTCAAGTTTCATGGGGAAAAGGCCATCAATACCTTGTAAGTGAGTGTCATGCCATGCTCATTTAAATTTATGGTGAAGTATGAAACGCGAAAGTAGGAGTGCTGAATTTATCATCGAATGGGTAAAATTATGAATATATCTATCAAATTGAATATAACACCTTTATTATCAATTGGTTAGGACTTTATTATATGTGATTGTTGTTATTATGGTTGGTCACAATATCATTAAACAGCGTTCGTGTTATCTCTCGTCAAGCAGGGCTATATGACGGAAAGAATAGCCGTTTTTAATTTATGCTTGAGTTCCGTAAATTCCTCGCTATGATGCGCCACCCTTGCCGGCATAGCTCAGATGGTAGAGCAGCTGATTTGTAATCAGCAGGCCACGGGTTCGACTCCTGTTGCCGGCTCCAGTTTCACCGTATTATTATTGTATTTGTTGACTTCATACAATAATAATA
>JAUZQJ010000150.1 GCA_030951045.1 Mariprofundus sp. | reverse complement strand
TTGCCGTCGCACGTACGTCTCAAAAACATATTTATGGGAAACATTTCGATCTCTTATTCGTTTTTTTATATTTCAAAGTTGGAATGATCTTATGCTCAAGTTAATGGAAGGACTAGGCCTGCCCTTTACCCTTAAAAATATCTGGTAATGGTTTTATATTACCCGTAGCCTTGCGAAATGGACAGACAATATACCCTCAAACAAAAATTATCGCAGCCAGAATCCATAGCGGTCATCAAACAGATATTGATCGACCATGATCATTTTCCTCGCTCAAAAATTGCCGACGTAGTCTGTGAGCACTTTCGCTTTTACGATGCTCAGGGCAAGCAGCAACAGGGGAATTGTTTAAAAGCGCTGCGTGATCTTGAGAAAGCCCATGACTTCACCCTTCCCGGTACTCGCCAGGCTAGCAAAAAAAGAACGATCAAACGGTTGGAGCAGCCCGTCGACGAACCCGTAGATGTGCCGGCAAAAGCAGGCGATGTATGCGGCCTGCATTTAGTGCAGGTGTCGAGTGATAGTGAGACTCGCATCTGGAATGAGATGATGAGCCGCGAGCATCCAAGAGGCGCTGGCATCATGGTAGGCGCGCAATTACGCTACCTGATCAACTCTTCTCACGGTTGGTTGGGAGGATTTGGTTTTGGCGCATCAGCACTGAACCTCAAGGATCGGGATCAGTGGATTGGCTGGGATGAAAACATCAAACAGCAGCACCGGTTTCGCGTCGTTAATATGAGTCGTTTTTTTGATTCGCCCCTCAGTCAGATGTCGAAATTTAGCCTCGCTATGCATGGGTAAAGTGTTACGTCAGGTGGCTGCCGATTTTGAAGTACGATATGGCTATCGGCCATGGCTTTTGGAGAGTTTTATTGATACAGAACGACATACAGGCACTTGCTATGAAGCCTCCAACTGGATCAAAGTAGGAATAACAAAGGGGCGCGGGCGAAACGATGTGAACTCCAAAAAGTTGGAATCCATAAAGGCGATCTACCTTTATCCTCTTACGCAAAAATTTCGCAAGCATATGGGTGTTGATGAGCCTGGGCCGCCACCGACACTGGATATTGTCGAAGGTCTGGATCATGATATCTGGGCGCAAAACGAATTTGGCGGGGCCAGCCTTGGCGATGCGCGCTTAAGCAAGCGCCTGGTGGAAGCGGCTGGCATTCAGGCGGCGAATCCGATGCGCTCATTTTGTGGCGCGGCGAAAGGAGAGCGAGCTGTTGTGAAAGGTTACTATCGGATGATCGAACAACCGGATGATTCAGCTATCACCATGGCTGCCATCCTGGCGCCTCACCGTGAGCGCACCATTCAGCGGATGAGAAATCAGGAGACAATTCTCAGTATTCAGGATGGCACGGATTTAAACTTTAACTCGCTGGCGCAGTGTGAAGGTTTGGGCGTCATCGGCAAAAATCAGACCGATACCTCCAGTAAAGGGCTACATATGCACTCCAGCTTTGTGGTCACTACCGATGGCATTCCTCTTGGGGTCCTGGATGTTGAATGCGCCGCACGACAACCGAAAACGGCAGATTCCGACCCCGAAGAGAAGACAACGCAAAGTTGGATTAAGGCCACGCGGAACAATAATAAATTAGCCAAAATATTACCCAATACCCATCAAATCGTTACTATGGACAGGGAGGGTGATTTCTTCGAGCTGTTTGAAGAACCACGTCACTCGCGGGTGGACCTGCTGGTAAGGGCAAAACACAACCGAAAAACAGATGGTGAGTTCAAGCTGTTTGATTCGATCAGGCAAAGTCCGGCACAAGGTCAGTTGAACATAACTATCCCAAGACAAAGCGCACGGCCTAAACTATCCAAACAAAAAGCACGGCCTAAACGCGAAAAACGTCAGGCCATTGTCGATTTACGTTACCAACAGATCAAAATGCGCGCACCGGGAACAACAGCACACAAGGACAAGGCGCCCATTCACCTGTGGATGGTGCATATTCGCGAAGTATCTCCGCCACCGAACGAGAAAGGCGTAGAATGGTTTTTACTTGCAACCTGGCCGATCACCTCCGATGCAGAGGCTCAGGAGTGTGTGCGCTGGTATAGCTTACGCTGGAGAATCGAGGACTGGCACCGCGTACTCAAAAGTGGTTGCAAGATAGAAGAGCTTGCCTATAAAACGGCTGAGCGTCTGAAACGTGGCATTGCCATTAACATAGTGATCGCATGGCGAATCATGCTTATGACACTGCTGGGCAGAGAGAGCCCCGAACTGCCCGCTGAGGTTTTGTTTTCAGACTTGGAAATCAAGGTCTTGAAAGCTTATGCCATTAAAAAAAAAGAGCTGCTTCCACTGATGCTTGGTAATGCCTGTCAAATAGTTGCATCCATGGGTGGTTATCTTGGTAGAAAACATGACCTGCCTCCAGGCCATCAAATGATGTGGCAAGGTTATGCCTCTCTTCAACAGATGTGTGAGGGCTTCAAGTTGGCTGAAACTGCTTACGAGCACAATACTGTGGGTAAAGGGCAGGCCTAGCCCTACTTTACAGGCATCACGCATTCCTGCGCATCGCCGCTGACATGAATAGTTCGAGCTTGCACTGCCCTTTACCCACAAATCGCCCGAAGGGAACCCTTGCACACGGGCCATACCTGCGTTGCAGCGCTTGCC
>JAUZQJ010000015.1 GCA_030951045.1 Mariprofundus sp. | reverse complement strand
TGCCTTAGGCATGCTCAAATAAAAAAGTAATAATCCCATTTTTGAATGCTCTATAAAGATTTTGATCTACTCTGCGTAACTCTGCGTCCTTTGCGGTAAATGCTTGTGCTTTTGAAATCAGGCTGTTATCGCTAGCTTGCGGCTTCTTTTTTGCAATAGGAGTCCTAACATGACTGATAGTATGAGTAATACGTTTAACGCCAAACAGAGCCTTCAGGTCGGCGACAAGGCCTACACATATTATCAGCTGAATGCAGCAGGCGATGTAAGCCGTCTGCCTTATTCTATGAAGGTACTGTTGGAGAATATGTTACGCCGCGAAGATGGCATTAACGTGACTGCAGATGACATTCGGTTTCTTGCGAACTGGGATGAGAAGGCTGAACCGATCCATGAGATCGCCTACATGCCAGCACGCGTGCTGATGCAGGATTTCACTGGTGTACCTGCGGTGGTGGATTTGGCTGCCATGCGTGATGCGATGGCTGCCCTTGGTGGTGACACCAGAAAGATTGAGCCGTTGGCTCCTGCCGAGCTGGTGATCGATCACTCTGTACAGGTGGATAATTTTGGTTCTGCTGACGCTGCCGCTAAAAACACCGAGATTGAGTTTCAGCGTAACCGCGAGCGCTACAATTTCCTCAAATGGGGTCAGAACGCATTCGAAACATTCAAAGTAGTACCTCCGGGTTGCGGCATTGTGCATCAGGTGAATCTTGAGTTCCTTGCCCGCACCGTGTTTGTGAACACTGATGGCGTGGCTTATCCTGATACCCTGGTTGGTACTGATTCACACACCACCATGATCAATGGTCTGGGTGTATTGGGCTGGGGCGTGGGTGGTATTGAAGCGGAAGCTGCCATGCTCGGTCAGCCGGTTTCTATGCTGGTGCCTAAGGTGGTTGGCTTTAAACTGAGCGGTGAAATTCCTGAAGGTGCAACCGCCACCGATCTGGTACTGACCATTGTTGAAATGCTGCGCAGCCACGGTGTGGTGGGTAAATTTGTTGAGTTTCATGGTCCGGGTCTGGACTCTCTGCCGTTGGCGGATCGTGCAACTATAGCCAATATGGCTCCTGAATATGGTGCTACCTGCGGCATTTTCCCGATTGATGAAGAGACACTGAACTACCTCCGCCTTTCCAACCGCAGTGAAGAAAGTATTGCACTGGTAAAAGCCTATGCCAAAGCACAGGGCATGTTCCGTGAAGCGGACTCGCCTGAAGCTATCTACAGTGAGAATCTGTCACTGGATATGTCATCTGTTGTGCCATCATTGGCTGGCCATAAGCGTCCGCAGGATCGTATTGCGTTGACTGAATCCAAAGCTAAATATCTTGAAACGGTTGAAGAGGTTAAAGCTGAGGCTGGCCTTACCACCAAGGCTGTAACCACGATGATCAACGGCGAAGAGGTCACCATTGATAACGGCGCAGTGGTTATTGCCGCTATCACTTCATGTACCAATACCTCCAACCCGTCGGTCATGCTGGGAGCAGGGCTGGTGGCAAGAAAAGCAGTGGCTCTTGGTCTTACTGCAGCGCCATGGGTGAAAACTTCCCTCGGCCCCGGTTCCAAAGTGGTAACTGAATATCTCGATAAAGCAGGTCTCTCTGATGATCTGAACGCACTCGGCTTTAACACCGTTGGTTATGGTTGCACGACCTGTATCGGTAACTCAGGCCCACTGCCTGCCGCAGTCTCTGCTGCTATCGCCGAAGGTGATCTGGCCGTTACAGCCGTGCTCTCAGGTAACCGCAACTTTGAAGGTCGTGTGCATGCAGAAGTACGCATGAACTATCTGGCTTCTCCACCGCTGGTGGTGGCTTATGCCATTGCAGGTACGATGAATATTGATCTCTATCACGATGCGCTTGGTCAGGATCGTGATGGCAATGATCTCTTTTTGAAAGACATCTGGCCAACCCAGAAAGAGGTGACCGATGTGGTTGCTACATGTGTAACCGCTGAGCAGTTCGAAGCTTCTTACGGTAATGTGTATGATGGTGATGCCAGCTGGCAGAATCTGGAAGCACCTACAGGCGACCGTTTCGCATGGGATGCAGATTCAACATATATCCAGCATCCGCCATATTTCGAAGGTATGACATTTGATCTTGATCCGATCATCGATATTAAAAATGCACGTGTACTGGCGCTGCTGGGTGACTCGGTTACGACCGACCACATTTCACCAGCTGGTGCCATTAAAGCTGACTCTCCGGCTGGTCGTTATCTGCAGGAGCGCGGTGTTGATGCCAAAGATTTCAATTCTTACGGCTCTCGCCGTGGTAACCATGAGATCATGATGCGCGGTACGTTCGCCAATATTCGTCTCCGTAATCGTCTGGCGCCGGGTACTGAAGGCGGTGTAACGCTGCATCAGCCATCCGGTTTGCAGATGAGCATCTATGATGCGGCTATGAAATACAGGGATGAGGGTGTGGCGAGTATCATCCTGGCAGGTAAAGAGTATGGCTCAGGCTCCTCGCGTGACTGGGCTGCCAAAGGCCCGAGACTGCAGGGTGTTCAGGCGGTGATTGCTGAAACCTACGAACGCATCCATCGCTCTAATCTTGTTGGCATGGGTATTCTGCCGTTGCAGTTCAAGGCGGGCGAATCGGCTGAATCACTTGCTCTTACTGGCCAGGAGTCCTTTGATTTCTCAGGCATCAAAGATGGATCAGCCAAGGAGCTCGATGTGACTGCAACAGCGAGTGATGGCTCGG
>JAUZQJ010000149.1 GCA_030951045.1 Mariprofundus sp. | reverse complement strand
TTAGCGCGACTGAAGTCGCACCCCGCGGCATGAACAGATAGTTATTCAGCCTGTTTTTGCCCTTATAGCGGGCAAATCAGCGCTGATTAATAGCAACGTGGGATAAATCGCTTTGTCTCTTGGCTGCTTTGTGGTTCACTTACGCTATGGAAAAACATATACATATTCTTGGTGTTTGCGGTACTGCCATGGCGGCGATTGCAGCATTGGCAAAATCACAGGGTTGGAACGTCACGGGTTCAGATACGGGTGTATATCCTCCCATGTCTGATTATCTACAGGAATTGGGTGTGCGCATTGCGCCATTTGATGTGGCGAATTTGCAGCCTGAACCCGACCTTTGTGTGATCGGTAATGCGATGAGTCGTGGCAATGTTGAGGTGGAGGCCATTTTAGATGAGGGCCTTGCGTATTGTTCAGGACCTGAGTTTGTTGGTAATCATATTTTGCAGGGCCGACATGCTGTGGTGGTGGCTGGAACACACGGTAAAACTACAACTTCCTCGCTGTTGGCGCATGTCTTACAGGTCGCAGGAGCCGAGCCCGGTTTCTTGATTGGTGGTGTGCCCGAAGACTTTGGTGGTGGAGCCCGACTTGGTGCAGGTGAAGCTTTTGTGCTGGAAGGCGATGAATATGATACCGCCTTTTTCGATAAGCGTAGCAAATTTTTGCATTATCATGCCCGCACACTGATTTTGAATAATCTGGAATATGATCATGCCGATATATTCCCTAACCTTGAAGCTATTAAAACACAGTTTCATCATTTAATACGCACCGTGCCGGCAACAGGTACGATCATCGCCAATGCCGATGAAGAGCATGTGTCCGATGTGCTGAGACGTGGTTGCTGGACGCCTTTGATTGCATTTGCCAGTTATGGCCATGCCGGGGCTGAGTGGCAGTGGGAGACAAGTGCTGAAGATGGTTCATCGTTCAGATTATATCATCATGGTGATATGGTCATTGAAACAACGTGGCACATGATTGGTGTGCACAATGTGGCCAATGCATGTGCTGTAGCTGCTGCAGCAACGTCGTTGGGTATTCATGCGGATACAATTTGTGCAGCCCTGACCTCGTTCTCAGGTATTCGCCGTCGCATGACACTGGTTGGCGAAGCACGCGGCATTAAAGTATTTGATGATTTTGCCCATCATCCGACCGCCATTGCGGGTATGGTGACGGCGGCTAAAGCCAGTATGGTGCAAACAGGTAGTCATGGTAAATTATGGGTCGTAGTAGAGCCACGTTCGAATACGATGCGCACACGCATTCATCAGGATCGTTTGCCACTCTGTTTTGATGCTGCAGACCGTGTGGTGTTTGCCGAACCATCGCGCCGTAATTTGAAACAGGATGAGGTGCTCGATGCACAAGCGGTCTGTAATCAGATTGGCTCGCATGCCCATTTGCTCGGTTCTGTGGCGTCTATTGTAGATTATATTGCCGCTGGAGCAGAACCGAATGATCACATTCTGGTGTTGTCAAATGGTGGCTTTGATGGCATTCATCAGCGTTTGCTGGATGCGATGGAAGCGGTTTAAATCTTTCAACAGATGACAGCTTTTGTATTCAAGGCCACTTTTGGCTAGTATGAGCTCGTTTTTGTGAACATCAACATTGGAGGGGATATGCCAAGTACAATGAATAATATTGCCAAACAGGGAGACCATGGCTCAGCCATGATGCCTGTGATTCAAGGCGTAGGTCGTGCAGCTATTGAGATTGCTGCGGTGCTGCGCGGTGCTGTTTTTAGAGGCGCTTTGGGCGGAGCAGGTAGTGAAAACATACAGGGCGAGCAGCAGCAAATGCTGGATGTGTTGTCCGATGAAATCTTTCTGGAAGAGATGCGCTCAACCGGCTTTATCTGTGCGGTAGGTTCTGAAGAACAGGAAGAGCTACTGGTGATTGATGAATATTCACATGCCGATTATTTGGTGCTGGTTGATCCACTTGATGGTTCATCCAATCTGGATGTTGATGGGCCTGTTGGCACGATTTTCTCCATTGTGAAACGTAAAACAGCCAATTCAGAGCGTCCGCACGTATCGGATACATTGCAAAGTGGTCGTGAAGTGATTGCCGCAGGTTATGTGTTGTATGGTCCATCATTGATGCTGGTCTGTTCTGTGGGTGAAGGTGTGCACGGTTATACCTTCAATCCAGCAGTTGCTCGCTTTGAATTAAGCCATCCTGATATGCGTATTCCGGAGACCGGTGGATATTATTCAGTTAATGAATCCAACAAGAGTGATTGGGCTGACGGTATGGGCGATAAACTCATTGCTATGAAAGCTGAAACAGGTCTTGGCATGCGTTATGTTGGCGCCATGGTGGCAGATATGCACCGTACTCTACTTAAGGGCGGCGTGTTTTTATATCCAGCGGATAGTAAAAATACAACTGGTAAACTGCGTTTGCTATACGAAGCGATTCCGATGGGTTTTGTTATGGAACAGGCTGGTGGTAAAGCCATGAGCAGTGGTATCGCGATTCTTGATATTGAGCCAGAAGCTCTGCATCAGCGTGTACCTGTTTATCTTGGTTCTAACACCAATGTAGACGCGCTACTGGGTTAAGTGCCTGAAAAAGCACTCTTTCTCGAAACGTATTTAAGGGAAATCGGCGTGCATACGCCGGTTTCCCTTCTTTCTTTCGGGCCAGAGAAAACCAGCGAATATATTCAGCCCGATGCGCAGCAGAATGATACTGCTCAGAATGTAGAAATTGATTCGGTCAATTTCAAGACACTGGATGCATTGTGTGAAGATGCATCCAGCTGCCGTCTTTGTGCATTGGCAGATACACGTACTCAGGTTGTCTTTGGAGCTGGTAATTCTCACGCGGATCTGTTGTTTGTGGGTGAAGCACCCGGGCAAGATGAAGACCTTCAGGGTGAGCCTTTTGTTGGTCGTTCCGGTCAACTGTTGGATCGCATGTTGCATGCCATCGGTATGGATCGTGATAATATTTATATAATGAATAGCATCAAATGCCGTCCGCCCAATAATCGTGATCCAAGGCCGGATGAGGTGCAGGCGTGCAAACTCTGGTTTGAGCAACAGCTGGATATTATTCAGCCTAAAATGATCTGCTTGTTGGGTCGCGTAGCGGCGCAAACGGTTCTTAAGACGGATGACACGCTGGGGGCATTGCGTGGTCGCTGGCACGAATTTCAGGGCATTCCGGTCTGGGTGACCTTTCACCCTGCCTACCTGTTGCGTTCACCGCGTCAGAAGCAAAAAAGCTGGCAGGATATGATGCAGTTGCAGCAACGTTTCCAAACACTGAGAAGCTCTGAATAAGCATTTTAATGTGATAGCCCTATAGCATCATGAATCCTTGCTTCCATTCATTGGGCTGATTCTTAGGGTTGCCACATGAATATTTCATCTGATATGGCCTCGGACAGGCCGATTACAGACAAACACCCGGCTGATTTTCCTCTCGATCTCATTCAGGCTGCATTGCAAGAAGATGCTGTATTTGATGACCTGACAGCCGTTGCGACGATTGCTGCCGAGATGGTCGGGATGGCTACCATTACTGCCAAGTCGGCAGGTACCCTTTCTGGTGTGTCACTGGCAAATGCTGTGTTTGTAGCTGTGGATGCTGGCATAGTGTGTGACTGGCGCTGTGCTGATGCGGATCGTGTGCAAGTAGGGGATATAATTTGTGAACTGCATGGTTCAGTGCGTTCATTGCTGGCTGCAGAGCGTACCGCTTTGAATTTTTTACAGCACCTGTCGGGAATTGCGACGGCGACTGGACAATTTGTTGATGTTGTTGCAGACACGGACTGTAAAATTGCAGATACGAGAAAGACTACGCCGGGTTTCCGGCATTTGGAGAAGCAGGCTGTGTTGCATGGCGGTGGTGTAAATCATCGTATGGATTTGCGCAGTGGTATGCTGATCAAGGAAAACCATATTAAGGCCTGTGGTTCGATTACCGATGCCATTCATGCATGCTATCAAGCCGGGCACGACAGCTGGATTGAGGTGGAGTGTGAAACACTGGAGGAGGTGAGTGAGGCGGTTGCCGTTTGTCCGGACATTATTTTGTTGGATAATATGTCACCAGCGACCGTTTCGCAGGCTAGGAGCTTAGTGCCTGATTCTATCCTACTTGAGGCCAGTGGTAATATTACCCTGCATAATGCCCATGATTATGCATTGACGGGTGTCAATCGCATTGCCATTGGAGCAATCACCCACTCCGCACCATCACTTGATCTCTCCATGCGTATTGTCAACGCACAACAGGATGCGCATGCATCGGGCGCGTGAACATATCCTGACCCGCTTGGGGATGAGCGGTTCTCCTGTTTCAGGTGATGATTTGGCGAGGGAATTGGGTTTGTCGCGCACGGGGGTGTGGAAACATATTCAAGTGCTAAAAAAGAGCGGTGCCGATATTCAGGCGCATGCAGGCAAAGGCTATGTGTTGAAATCGGATGTGTTTAGCGCAGGCCTGTTGCAGGCAAAGCTTTCTGCCCAGCGTATTGGCCAGCATGTGCTGGTGTTGGAAGAGACCGGCTCGACCAATCAGGATATTATGCAGCAGGCAGAAGCCGGTGCTGATGAAGGCTTGGTTGTTTTTGCTAACCGGCAGTTGAATGGTAAGGGGCGGCTAGGGCGTAGATGGCACACGATGCCTGAATCATTGGCTGGAAGCGTATTATTGCGGCCTGATTTGGCGCCTGAGTACGTGCCGCAGTTGTCATTATTGACGGCTGTGGCTCTGCACGATGCATTAAGTAACTATGCTCCGGATATACGTATCAAGTGGCCCAATGACCTGTTGTGCCGCGGTGCAAAAGTGGCCGGTATTCTCACGGAGATGCGGGCGGAGCCCGGTCGAGTACATGCTGTGGTGCTTGGTTTTGGTATTAACTTGAAATCCCCAATAGATGGTTGGCCTGCTGATATCACGCAAAAAGTGACAGATATGGAGAGCATTTCGCATCAGCATATCAACAAGCTTGAGATTGCTGTTGCTGTGTTGAGTGCATTGGATCAGTGGTATGAGATATACCTGAAGAATGGTTTTGCACCGTTGCGTAAAGCTTGGTGGCAGGCGCATGCAGCGTCGGGCGATAAGGTGAGAGTGCATCATGGTCATGGTTATATTGAAGGTGTGGCGAGTGCTTTGGATGATGATGGGGCACTGCTATTGAAAACCGAAGCGGGTGTTCAGCGTATTATTGCCGGAGATTTGGAATTGTTATGACTGAACATGAATTGTGCGGTAACGAGAAGAGTGAAAAAGATATGAATCCAATATCTGTGGAAAAGCAGCAAAAGCTACTGGTGGTGGATATTGGCAATACGCAAATGGTATTTGGACTGTTTGAGGGGGAGGCGCTGATCACCCACTGGCGTCTATCCAGTGAGCGTCAGCTCACATCTGATGAATTGGCCTTGCAGTTGCACGGTATGTTCGAACAGTCGGGCCTGGCAGCAGATCAGGTGCAGGGTATTATGGTTGCCAGCGTGGTACCGCATCTGGATGTGACGCTGGCAGATGCTTGTGAGCGTGTTTGTGGCAAGCGGGCTATTTTTGTTGGTTCTGCTGATGTGAAAACCGGTATGGCGGTGGATTACAAGAACCCCAGAGAGGTCGGGGCAGATCGTATTGTGAATGCCGTTGCAGCGCGTGAGTTGTTCGGTTCGCCGGCCATTGTGATGGATTGCGGTACAGCGACGACATTCGATATGATTTCACCGAATGGTCATTACGCCGGAGGGCTTATTTTGCCGGGCGTTGAGTTGGCACTTACGGCACTATGTCGTCGTGCTGCCAAGCTGCCGGAAGTTTCGATTCAACGCACTGAAGTGCTGATTGGGCGTGATACCACAAGTAGTCTGCAGTCAGGTAGTTACTGGGCGGCGGTCGATGCTATCTCTGGCTTGATTAAACGCTTGAAACAGGAGCCCGGTTATCTACATGCTCCGGTGATTGCTACAGGTGGTCTGGTTTCACTATTGATTGCTGATTTGCCTGAGATAGATCACCACCTGCCTCACCTGACATTGTCCGGTTTGCAATTGTTGGCGCAAAAACATTTTATTGCGCATGTTGCATAGTACCTTGTTTTCGCAGACGAACCGTTGAAAAGAGATTTCGCCTGGTCATTGGCACATCTGCATCTGATAGTTATCGTTCGACGTATGTCAGTGGAGTTGCCCTTGTATCGTTCTTTTTCATGCTTTTTGTGTGTTGTAGCTGTGTTAATGACGGTGTTATCTGTTCATGTTGAATCGGTTTTGGCAAAGAGTGTGTCAGCAGAAGCTCCCGAGGCTCAGGCTGCATTCATTGAGGCCGGGCTCGCAAGGACAGAGGATAGACCTGCAATCAGTGAGGCCAAGCCCGTAATTAGTGAAACCAAACCTGCTATCAGTGAGATAAAGCCTGTAGTCCGTGAGGGCAAACCTGTAATCAGTAAGAATAAAATAGCCACCGACCCGATGGTTGAAGAGTGCACTAGAATAGGAAAAAAACTTGGCAGTGTAACGGTTAAACATTGCCTGGCTATTCATCTGTCGGATACTGGTGAACGCTCTGTCAGGGGGCAGGCAATATTGATCAAGGAGTATCCACCGCTATTGGAGCAGCGTAAACCTATTGCGCGGGTATTGTTGATTGGTGGTATGCATGGAGATGAATACGCCTCTGTCAGCGTGGTGTTCAAGTGGATGCAAACGTTGGATAAATATCATTCAGGCCTGTTTCACTGGCATGTCTCGCCGTTGATAAACCCGGATGGTCTGCTGCTTAGTAGTCCTTCCGCTCGACTGAATGCGCGCGGTGTTGATTTGAATCGCAATATGCCTACACCTGATTGGTACAAGAGCACCGGGGTTTATTGGCATCAAACAGGTAATGATCCACGTCGGAATCCTGGTGTTGAACCACTGAGCGAGCCCGAGAGTCGCTGGCTATATGAAGAGATTCGTACGTTTAAGCCTGATGCCATTATCTCTGTGCATGCGCCTTATGGTTTGCTTGATTATGATGGGCCTCCAGTTGCACCGGGTAAAATGGGTTCTCTGCGATTGAAGCGACTAGGTGCTTTTCCCGGTTCTCTCGGTAATTTTGCTGGTAAGCAGCATGATATTCCTGTGATTACGGTTGAATTAGCCTCGGCGGGTTCTATGCCTGCAGCGCAAGATATTTCAAAGATGTGGATGGATTTGGTGCATTGGTTGCGATATAACATTCCCAAAGATGTGACCATGAAGGGGTATGGGGCGTTTGATGAAACGACACAGATGTTGTTGGCATCACCGCGGTTGAATGAAAAAGAGAAGGCTGAAATAGCGGTCATGCCAGTTATTTCAGGTCAACATGATTCGATGTTAGAAATTAAAGGTTCGGTAGGCGAGGAATGAAAAAAATGCAGACGAAATATCTGTTTTTATTGGTGTTAGTTTGGTTGTGTATTCCCTTACAAGTGACCGATGCTACTGCCAGTCGAATGAGTAAGCAGGATGTTTATCAGTTGCTTAAATCCGGTGATAGTGAAGTGGTGCAGTCGCTGGCATTAGGAGAGCGGGAAATTTTTCTGGCGACGATGGCAATGAACCAGGGCAGTACAGCTCAAGCGTTGGCCTTTTTAAATAGAGAGGTCGTGAAGAAAAATCAGTTGGCAGCCTTAATCAAGGCCGAGGCGTATCGCCGACAGTCTGTTGAGGCGGCGGATCGGGCTGGTCACTATGCGCATGCGGTGAATGACGATATTGGAGCACTTAAACGGGCGCGTATCACAGATGGTTTGGATAAGGCCAACACGCGTTTAAATGCATTTATGGAGCGCGTGAGCGGCGCAAAACCTTCTGCCTTGCAAGCTGTAGTGCATAAGCCTGCTGTCGTTAAAGAGGTGGCCGTTGCTCCGGTCAAGGTGGCAAGCCTGGTGCAGCCTCGTGCTGCCGTGACGCCGCAGTCAACTGAAACCCATGCCACTGCTGAGCCAAAAGCATCGCAAAAAACGAAAGTAGAGCCTGCGGCATCGCCAGCTGTTGTGGTTGAGAGCAAGGAGTCGGCTCAGGCGGATGTTTATCAATCGGTGAGTGCTGCAATAGAAATCTGGCGTGAAGATTGGGAGTCACGCGATAGTAAGGCTTACCTGAGGCATTATCATAAATCATTCAAAACCTTGAAACATGATTATAACTCCTGGGTCGCATACAAACGGCGGGTGAACGGTAGTAAATCGTTTATCAAGGTTACTTTATCGGATATAAAGATCATTCCGAGTGCTGATAAGGGGCAAGACGGTGAGGCTGTGTTGGTTGTGTTTAATCAACGTTATCAATCGAATAATTTTAATGCAGAGAGTCACAAACAACTTTATATGGCACGGAAAAACAGCTCTGAACCATGGTTGATCCTGTATGAAGGTGATGGCGCGTAATGGGTGTTGCGTGCATGCTCGCAGGCTTTCGCTACAGGCGTTTTATAGGAGGTGGTTATGGCATTAATGATTACAAATGATTGCATTAACTGTGCCGTCTGCGAGCCCGAATGTCCGAATGTGGCAATTTTTGAAGGTGAAGAGATCTTTGAAATTGATTCGGATCTCTGTACTGAATGCGTTGGTCATTTTGATAAGCCGCAATGTCAGTTGGTGTGTCCGGTGGATTGTATTCCGCTGGATCCTGAGCGAGAGGAGAGTCGTGATCATCTGCTTCAAAAATATGAGCAATTGACGGGGAAGCCTGCATGACCGGGCGTTTGTTTATCATTTCAGGGCCATCTGGCGCAGGCAAATCCAGTTTGTGCAAAGAGATACTCGCGCAGTGTTCTGATCTGCATCTGGCAGTTTCCTGTACTACGCGTAGCCCGCGCCCTGGTGAAGAGGATGGCCGGGAATATCATTTTCTCGAAACAGAGATATTTGAAAAACAATCCGCTCAGGGGGCTTTTCTGGAGTGGGCCAATGTGCATGGTAACATGTATGGCACGCGGCAATCTGATGTTGAAACCATGCTGGCCAATGGCTCTGATGTCTTGTTGGAAATTGATTGGCAGGGGGCACAGCAGGTGGCTGAAAAGATTCCTGCCGCAGTGCGTCTCTTTATTTTGCCACCGTCGGTTGAAGTATTACGTCAG
>JAUZQJ010000148.1 GCA_030951045.1 Mariprofundus sp. | reverse complement strand
TCAGTCTCTGCTTCAGTCTCTGCTTCAGTCTCTGCTTCAGTCTCTGCTTCAGTCTCTGCTTCAGTCTCTGCTTCAGTCTCTGCTTCAGTCTCTGCTTCAGTCTCTGTTTTAGTCTCTGCTTCAGTCTCTGTTTTAGACTTTGTCTCGGTCGGCGCTTCAGTTACAATTTTGGGCTCTATTTCACGCTGCTCCTCATCATTACTGCGCAGCACACCTCTACGACAAAAGAGAATCATCGCCGAAGAGGATGGCATTTCAAATTCATCAATCAAAGTGCCTGCCAACAGATGTAACTGAGCGCCATCTACTGATCGCTCAATTGGAAACAGACGATCAACCAGTCGATAGAAATCGCGCCGATGTTGCTGAGAAACTTCCAATCCATAGGCCAGCGGTACCCAGCCACGTCTTAAACCTTCCCGGTACACCTCTTGCCAGGTCGCATCTGACTGATCGAGCAAACGCGTAGTAGAAACATCCTCAACCAGTACAACATCGCCAAGCAACATATTCATAAATTCAAATGTCTTGTTTTCCTGTTCATAGCCATGTGGATCAGCCTGACGTTTGGCAAAAGAGAGTATTTTTCTAGCCATATACACATCATGAAAAGCATCCGGCGAACCGACATCAATTTTGAGCAACGGGTACTGCTCACTGGAACGAATGAATGTATCACTGTTACTTCTGTTGCGAGGCAGAATCATGATCTTCGGTGGAGTCCACCATTTCACTTCCGCTTTTCGTCTGGATAAAAGTCCGGCAAGAGCGTGATACCACATCTCCAGCAGTGAATCTTCAGCATCTACCTGCATCTCTGTCGGGTATAGCATAATAACCTTGCAGCCGCGCAACAGCGGTGTCACCTGCGCAACATCCAGACCATCCCATGCATGCATTTCTACTTTAAGTTCACAATTACCTGTTGAAGAGACTTCCTTACACGCCACATTCAATCTGTTTTGATGGTGTTCCAGATCAAGCAAATCTGACGGATTCAATACATTCACTGTCAATTTATGATGTTTTTCAGACATTTCGACAATCATGGATGGCAGGCCTTCATGCCAGCCCATAAACAACAGGTTCAGATCCCAACTATCAGGCCATTGATATGTTTTCAATACAGATGGGCGCATATCCGGCGCAGCCTGCTTCAGCAGTTGCTCCATCAATCCCGGCCATAATGCAGGCTCACGCCCCAGCCCCACCACATCCGTCACCTCATGGGTTTTTCCGGCATTTACCAAATCACTGAGCAACAGAAACTCACCATCTGCGTTTCTCAAGGCCAGCACGTTCACACCACCATTAAACAGGTCGGTTCCCCAGTCCACCAGCATGGCACTAGCTGTTCCATCAGTAATCGTTGCACCATTTTCTCCAGGCTCTACTTCAGCCTGCCAGCTCACGGTAAACAAGCCTGTCTCGCCCTCAACCGCATCAAGCATCTCTATACCCAGTTCCGGCATGAATGAGCAATGATGCATCTGGTAAAGCATGCGTGCCGTCACCGATGCCGAATTAAACAGTTCAGCACCCAACGTGTGCTGATACATGCCATGCAATTGCTCTGACATACCCGACTGACTAAACAGCGACACACCTACATCCGTATTGTTCAGCCTTGCCTCTTTGACAAGTGCATGGTGATCTACCAATGATTCAGGCTGGGAGAATTTACGGTGGAAGAAAATCATTTCCCGAACACCATCCAGTTTGAAATGCTTTAGCACGCCTCTGCTACCCTCACGCGTTTGCCGGACATTTAACCAGCTGCCAAAACCTGATACCAAGCGATCCTTCTGATCAAAAAATATCCAGGCCGAAAAATAGGAGCGACGCATCCGCCCACACATCTCACCAAATACTTTTAAAATGGATTCGGCTTTATCATTTTCACCCGAGATCAACAACTGAACACGCACAGAAAGCGGACTATTGGTTAACTCGCGCAACAGTGCCGCCATCACATTGGTGCCAAGGCCAACCAGCAGGGCAAAGAAGAATACGCCGGTCATCGCAATGATCATCGTTAATAACATCAGTCCCGGACTAGTAGCCTCGGAAGGCGTTGTGCCGGGGTCAATTAGCCAGGTAAAGGAAAACAGTATCACCTGCATAACACTGTAATCGTTGTCGTTTAACGCCCCATCTCGGCTAAGGTCCATGTGTGGATAGACAAAATAGACCAGCAGACCGGAGCAAAGCAACAGCAAAAGCATCACTCCAACAAGCATTCCGGATTCCTTGCGTACCTCGTGCATCTGCGACACCTGTTTCAAGGCTAACATCAGACTCGCCAATGGGTTCAGCATCACCAACACACGCACAACACGCAGTAAAACCAGCCACTGCGGCACAGCTGCTGCCATTTGAAATAGGGCCATCGTCACAACCAAATCAAATCCAGCAAAGCAGAACTCTGCAGTTCTACGACTCCCTTTCGGCAGCACTTTGACAATGGCAATGACTCTGGAAACCACTTCAATCAACAATGCCGCCGCAATAAATAGCGAGACATCCGGCATCCCCAGAGCGGCTCCACTTAAAGCGATTGGAATCATTGCCATAGGCAGAGAGTAAACAAAGGTTTCGTATGTTAAAAAACGAAATACACGTAACATTTTAAGCATATACATGCCACGCAATACTCTGGTTAAACGCAAATACATGGAGTTTGCAAACAGCCCTGCAGGCATAAACAGAATCAGATACAGACCAATGGTTGCCATGGCATCAAACAGAAGAAAGACAAGTTCATGCCGATCTCTCCACCCCTTCTCTTTCTGCAACCAGACGCGCAACAGCAGTTCAATGGTAAAAAACAACGTTAACGGAGCAATCACAAACCAATAGCGCTCAAAGGCACAAAGCAGAAGGGCGGCGAGAATAAGCAGAGCATATCGCGGGTGCGAGAACACCCGCTCAGCAAGATACATCCATTCTCTTCTGGAGTGGCCTGCAAGGGCAATAGCACCCTGTTCGATTCCAGCCCCACGCGATACAGGATCTGATTCGTCCGCCGACACATCAACGACTGATGCCTGTTCTGGCTTCACCACAACACCTGCAAGATGAAACGTATCGGACGCCGCCTTGAGCGGCAGTGATGGCCGATGTTCATCATCTGAACCCAATTCACTCCCGCGCCGCTCTACCGACGCAATGCGCCCAAAAAATCGCTCACCCGACTGGATAATTCAGCACCTTTTTTAGTAAGGGCATTGGCGACATCCAGTACACCGGCAGCAGCCTTGCCTGTCTCTTCTGAAGACGTGCTGACCCCGGCAATATCGTCGCTGGCCTGATGCGTGGCTTCGGATGCATAATGAACACTCTGCGCAATTTCACGGGTTGCTTCATTCTGCTGTTCCGTTGCCTCGGCGATGGATTTATTGATGTCATTCATACGCTGAATCACCGATCCAATGTGAGAGATTGCCTCTGCAGCGCCGCCACTCTGGCGTTGAATGGCCCCGATCTGTCCGGCGATCTGTTCAGTCGCCCGGGCAGTCTGATTGGCCAGCTCTTTGACCTCACTCGCAACTACGGCAAAGCCTCGGCCCGCATCGCCCGCACGCGCGGCTTCAATGCTTGCATTAAGCGCCAATAAATTAGTCTGTTCAGCAATTTCAGAGATCACACGCACAACCTCTCCAATCTGCTCTGAGACCTCCGACAGTTCGGAAACAGTTGCGTTGGCGCTGCCGGCTTCCTCAACCGCAGCTGCAGATATTTGTGCCGCCTCATGCACCTGACGGGTAATTTCACCAATCGATGCGGATAACTCTTCCGATGCCGAAGCCACCGTCATCACATTATCACTGGCCTGTTGCGAACTGCCCGATACAGATTCTGCCTGAGCCGAAGATTGAACTGCCATCGCCGAAAGCTGCTCGGCAGCCTGCTGCATCTCGTCTCCATAGGTCTGAATCTCTGATACTACGCCACCAACATTGGTTTCAAAATCATTGGCCAATGCTGAACGTTCCGTCACATCATTCCATGACACCATCACCGATTGCCACGTACCATCATTGTCATAAATGGCATAAGCATCGAATTCGATATTTCTATCTCCCACCATAAATTTGGCGTGATGCGGAAAATTGGCAGCACTGGATAACAGATGACGCTGATGTGATGGTTTGCGATGGAAAATATCAATGCACTGACCAATGATTTCATCGGCCTTGCATGGCAAGTCTTCTTCAAGTGTGCGAAACAGGGTCAATGCCGCCGGATTCATATAGTTCACAACCAGATCACTCTGATTGGCCAGCATCATTGCTTGTGGAGATACCTCGACTATCGACCTGAGCTGGAAAGCTTCTTTGACAGTAAGTGTCAATTTATCATAGGACTCTACCAATTGCCCGATCACACCTTGAATCTGGATATTAAGAGAGTGCGATGTATCACCATCATCCAGTGCATCCAGTGCTGACGAAACCTCCCTCAGTGGCATCACTACGGATCGAGCAATCATCCACAGTAGTAACATGATTAACAGTAAGCAACCAAGGCTAACGCTCCAAAAAGTCACCCCTTGGGAAGCATGAATCGCATCCAACTCGGCTCTAACATCAGCCATCTCTTTTCCTAAATCCGCATCCATGGCATTCATTCCAGGCAATAGCTGTTCATTGAATATCTTGCCAAAACTCTTGCGTTTATTGCTCATGTTTTGTTTCTGTGCGGCATAGTTAGCCAGAGCCTGCGTATATTGCTCCAGCTCAGCCTTGATGGTGGAGCGGTTGGCATCCGTCATGCCCGACTGGTTTAACAGCGTGACAAAGTGAGCCGCTTCTTTGGCATGTTTTTGCAGATACTTTTCAGTACCTCTGAGCATGAAATCCTTTTCATGCCGGCGCAGCATCAACATGGAAACCATTTCTCTATCGCTGCCTACCTGCTTCAGTCGCCCCTCAACAGCATGTACTGCTGAACGCAACTCTCCACGCAAGCCCTCTTTTTCGGTCAAACCCATCTTCTCTTTTGCATCTGCAAAATCACGGATTTCTCTATCAAACTGCACCATGCTTTCAGCCTGCTTGGCTGCTAGTTCACGTAGCGCCTTACTCGGCAATCCGGCCTGCAGTGTTTTCAGGGACTGTTCGTTTTCATTCCAGATACTTTCATAGACCGAACCTAACGAAGATTGTCCTTCTATCAGTCTGAGTGCCAGCGCATCCTGCCACTTGGTTTGCCCTGTCAGCCCATCCAATATCTCCATCTGACCAGACAACTTCACAACCTGCTCGTCTATCCCATTCAGATCATCCATCGTTTTTTCATGCATCAAACCAACGAGCATGACAGCCGTCACTGTCAATATTCCTATAGCCATCATTCTATGTACAACGGTAAAACGATCATGCCATGCTGCTTTCACTGAATCTGTCATGCCTGAACTCCCCAAGTCATCCAAATATTAATCCGGCCTGATCTCTCCCGTAGGAAACGACGACCATCACTTATCGACAGATAGAAGCAAATTAGATGCCACTTTCGGCTTTGCAGCGCACAGCAAAACCACCGTTAAAAGAAACGGCGTATTCTTCGCAAGTGATTATTTACATTTTAGGAGAGTTTGACCCTATTTCGACCAGCTTCCTTAGCCTTATAGAGATTGTTGTCTGCCATTAGCATCATCTCATCAAATGCCAAGTCTGAATCGCAGCAAACACCTATACTAACGGTAACTCGAACGGCATCGTCACCGTTTGAAAACATGACACTATCTTCAATTCTACTGCGCAGCCCTTCGAATAGCAGGGCCGCTTTATCACGATCACAGTTCTCCGCCACAATACAGAACTCCTCGCCTCCGATTCGGGCAAGCATATCCGATTCACGCAGACGATTTTTCAACTCGGAAGCCAGAGACTTGAGTACGCGATCTCCCGCCTCATGGCCTAGGCTGTCATTGATCTGTTTGAAATGGTCTATATCCAGAATCGCCACGGCATAAGCCTGTTTATAGCGTTTGGCGTTAGCCTGAACTCTGGGGAGCGAAGCGAACAGAAAGCGCCGATTATGCAGGCCAGTGAGAAAGTCCTGATTTGAAGCATCCCTGTATGAGCAGATAAAGTCCTGCATATTCAAGTTCTGCATCACCCGGCACAACAGCTCCTCTTGTGAGCAACTCTTGGGAATATAATCATTGGCCCCACTCTTAAGATACCGCGAAGCCAGCCGCTCATCACCAACACCAGAAAATCCGATAATGATCAGATCTTTATGATTTGGCATATCCCGGAGTCTCTTACACAGTTCAAATCCGTTCATGGCGGGCAGATTATAATCTATCATAACCAGCCTGATCCCTTCCTGCTCATTTAGCATTATCAACGCATTCTCGGCCGTAGCCGCCTCATGGGTCTTGAGCATGGCTCGGTTAAGCTTATTGGCCACCCGCTTTCTACACATGGATGAGTCGTCCACAACCAGTGCCTCGATATTGCGATTTTTCTGCAGCCTGTTGATCAACGTTCCTAGATAATTAATGGAATAAACACTGTCTTTATTCACATAATCAATCATCAGCGCATGCTTTTCGCACATGGACTTCATGCTTTCCGATTCACTGCCTGAAAACACAACAAAGGGGATATTATGCATGGATATATAATCGACAATTTCACCATCCGGGGCATCGGGAAGGTTTAAATCTAACAATGCCACGAAATAATTTTGCCCCTCACATTCAACCAATCGCATCGCTTCTTCCAGGTTGTGGGCAATATCTACAGGCAGATCAACGTGCATATCCAAGTGTTTATGCACGGTTTTACAAATAAACAGTGAATCATCAACCAGTAATATTTTCTCCTGCATAGACTAGCCCCTCCACCAGATTCAACCTTAAGTGCCAAGCATAAGTCAGGCCATTGTTTGAAATAGACGGCAAACAATAAGCCACATCAAGGGAGATCTATCACCAGAACGATTGCAGGTATGACTCTGACTACGGATACGGCAACCAAGCCAGTTATGCCCCCCCGCCAGAGCGTTAGGAAATTGAGATATTATGCATGCAACTGCTTGTTTGCGGGCACAAAAAAAGGAGCCTCAGCTCCTTCTTACACGCATATCATGAGTCATGATTAATCAAAATCTTTCCAATCATCATTATCTACGCAATGCGCATCACTATATGGGCTAAAAGCAGGGGAATCGATCAAATATTCCAGCTCTGAGTTTGCCATATTCATAGGGTTACTTACCAAATTCATATATTCCAACCGTGAAAAGGATGGCTTTGTTGCTTCAGTCATCATGCTATGACCTCCTTGAATTTATTCTTTTCTATGCAAAAGCTACGCAGATATAAGTCAGCATGATGTCAGTCGAAAGACAGCCATATGACATAGGATCGTGACATGGGGTCAAGTCAGGTAATCTGTATTATCCAGAGTCTCTAACGCATCATCCAACGGTGAAGATACCCCCATAAGAAATGCTAATTCTGGTAATGGAAAATGCGGATTGCGTTCACGCACCCACTCCATAAACGCAATTTCACACTCAGAACTCATTGCCTCAACGATCATGATTATACCCTCTCCCCTTTACAACTGCAGAGAATCCTACAAAGCGTTTATGTCATTATGATGTCACCTTTATCATGAACCCTTGCGGTAAAGTCAGATAATAAATCACCTGCGGTTTCCGGCCTAAGCAGCCTTGGTAAATATTCAGGAGCTTACATCAACTATGGAGCCATCTGTTAAGCTGCGACAATTTGCCGCATTGGTTCATACCAATCAGATGATAGTGTTTCACCTGTGTTAGACGAGCCCCTTAAAATCGCCTAATGATATACCTCCCTATCGTGATGTTGTTCTCCTCAAGTCTTCATCACTCATCAGGCTCGGTCCCTCAGCCCGGGCCTGTTTTTTTTCTTAAAACTTTTTATCATCTCGCATGTTCATCAAAATGTTTACCTCTCTAAAATGTTGATTACAGTAACGCGTTATTGAACGTCATCATGGTCACGGAATGATGATAAAAACGTATCGGAGAAGCTCATGAAAAGCCCTGTTTATCATTTAATTGAACGCGTTCAACAGCAAATCCTCGGCCAGGATGAATTGATTAACCGCATGCTTATTGCTTTGCTGGCAGATGGTCATTTACTGGTAGAAGGAGCACCCGGACTGGCCAAAACACGTGCCATCAAAGTGCTCGCCGATGGTTTAGAAGGCGATTTTCACCGTGTGCAGTTCACCCCCGACCTGTTGCCTTCAGATTTAACAGGCACAGAGATTTACCGACCACAGGATGCTTCATTCAAGTTTCAATCCGGCCCGCTGTTTCACAATCTTATCCTTGCCGATGAAATCAACCGCTCTCCTGCCAAGGTGCAATCGGCTCTGTTGGAAGCGATGGCTGAACGCCAGATTACCGTCGGCAATGTCACCCATCAGCTACCCGAACTATTTCTGGTCATGGCAACCCAGAACCCTATTGAACAGGAAGGCACCTACCCCTTACCGGAAGCGCAACTCGACCGCTTCCTTATGCATGTGCGTATCGGTTATCCAGACGCGGTAACAGAAAAAGCCATTCTGCGCCTGACACGTAATGAAATGCTGCAAGATTCAAAAGTCGGACAATCGTCTCACATAAAAATTTCACAGACTGATCTGTTTGCTGCCCGCAAAGAGGCGATGCAACTTTATATGGCCGATGAACTGGAAGATTATATTGTGCATCTGGTCATGGCGACACGCCATCCCGAACAATATAACGATGATCTAGCGCGTTGGATTCAGTTTGCCGCCAGCCCTCGTGCTACTATTGCCCTTGATCGCTGTGCCCGTGCCCACGCTTGGTTGGCAGGACGCGATTTTGTCAGCCCTGAAGATATTCAGGCCATTGCACCAGATGTATTGCGCCACCGTGTACTGCTGAGTTTTGAAGCAGAGGCTGCTGGTATTAGCTCTGATGATGTCATTAGCGAACTACTCAAACGGGTTGCCGTGCCATAACTGACACACCTTTGCACTGCTTTCATCAACACACTCCAGGAGAATAGACTGCAACGCCCTGACCCCATCAAGCCTGATCTGGCTTATTTGATTCAACTGCAACAACCCGCTTCCGCCTTGCACTTAAAGGCAGGGTACCCGCGTGCATTGATGGCAGGAGGGCATCTGTCACGATTTCAGGGGCGCGGTATTGAGTTTGACGAAGTTCGCCCTTATCAACCCGGTGATGATATCCGCAGCATGGATTGGCGTGTTACTGCTCGCACTGGCAAGCCCCATACCAAACTGTTTCGTGAAGAGCGTGAACGGCCGGCTTTGATGCTGGTCGATATGCGCCCAGCTATGTTTTTTGCTACCCGTGGCGCGCTCAAATCGGTCATTGCAGCTGAGTGTGCCAGCCTGTTGGCCTGGAGTGTCATGCAGCAGGGTGATCGCATTGGTAGCCTTGTTTTTGGCGGTGAGCGCTCAGCAGAAACACAACTTGCGCGTCCTGTGCGAGGCCGTCGTGGTGTGTTGCGACTACTGGGCAATGTGATCAATCATCCCAACTGGAAACAACGCCCTCAAGCAGCTGATGAATCAGACTCCTTGCTGATGCTGCTGCAACGTGCTTTTCATGCCGCACGTACCGGCAGCATGATCATAATCGTCAGTGATGGTCGCGGCATGAATGATAAGGCTGCTTCTCTGTTAAAACGCCTGCTACAACATCATACCTTGGTTTTTATACTGGTATATGATGCATTTGAAGCGGATATGCCAGAGGTAGGAGAACTGCAGGCCAGTGATGGCATACAACGGCACAGTGTCGATACCAACAGTGCAAAACAGCGCCAACAACATCAGGCGCATTTTTCAACGCGTCGCGCTTACTTGAAAGATCTGTCTCATCTGCCCGGCTTTGTACTGCTGGAATGCGCAACCCATGATGACCCCTTCAGCGTTTTGCAAGCGAGCTTAGGCCGATGAACAAACCTCCAATGAACGGCCCCATGAACAACGCGGCAGATGCTGATCCGTTGGCCCAATTGCGGGATATTCATCTGCCGGATGCAATCAGCTGGTGGCCGTTGGCCCCGGGCTGGTGGATGCTGTTTGCTTTGATTTTGATCATCATTGTCGCACTTTTTTATTACCTGCGCTGGCGCGATATTCAAAAAAATAAGCCTATGACTTTCTCCCCGCAGCAGGTCATGCAGGCAGCCCTGCTTGAACTCACCAACATCGAGAAAAGCCATGCAAAAACTGAGGCTCTATCTGATGATCACGCCCGTCAGGTCGTGGCCAACATATCCCAACTATTACGCCGCAGTGCGGTACAGGTCACACACTTAGAAAATGATCCAAAGTCTGTCGCGGGCCTAACCGGTGATGCATGGCTGAACTGGCTCGATGGAAGATGGGATCGTGAAGACTTTATGCAAGGCGCAGGCCGCATCCTTGTTGAAGCGCCCTATCAAAACGGTTTCTCTCAGAATGATACATTGATTGAACTGCTCACACTGTGCAGGGACTGGCTGGAGCAGCAAGCATGAGCGCTCTCTCCTGGCTCTACCCATGGCTACTACTCTTATTGCCACTGCCGTGGTTTGTCTGGCGTTTTTCCACACCCATTCAACAACCAGAAGCTGTTGCACACATCCCTTTTAGCAACGACTGGAGTGAAGCAGGCATGCGTTCATCTCGAGCAGGCACAGGCAAGCTGCGTCTGTTTATGTTATCGCTCATCTGGCTGCTGCTGCTACTCGCTGCAGCCAGACCCGAATGGCATGGTGATGCGGTTGAACTACCTGTCAGTGGTCGTGATCTGGTTCTGGCCGTGGATATTTCAGGCTCCATGCAGATGAAAGATTTCACCCTGCAAGGCCAGCAGGTTGATCGTTTAACAGCCACCAAAGCAGTCGCCGATGCATTTATCCAGCGCCGCGAAGGTGACCGTATCGGCCTGATCCTGTTCGGTAGCAAGGCTTATGTGCAGACACCATTAACGTTTGACCGACACACCGTACGCATATTATTGGACGAATCGGCCATTGGTTTAGCAGGAAAATCGACAGCCATTGGTGATACGATTGGCTTAACAGTCAAACGTTTGCAACAAAGTGCCATGCCCGCGATCAAACCGGCAACAGATAATGAACTTGCTCGCTCTGATGCCGCCCACACCGAACCCACTGCATCCGAACTATCGCTTTCTAAGCAAACCGACAAACAAAGCGCCCAACTTGAACGTGTACTGATTTTGCTCACCGATGGTGTCAACACAGCCGGTGATATTTCTCCCCAACAAGGTACCGATCTGGCGGTTAACGCCGGACTGAAGATTTATACTATCGGTATTGGTGCAGATTCGATGAATGTCAGCTCATTCTTCGGTACCCGTCAGATCAATCCATCGGCGGAACTCGACGAGGAGGGGTTAAAAAACATTGCTGAACAGACTGGCGGTCGTTATTTCCGCGCCCGTGATTCGCATGAATTAAATGAAATTTATAAGCTCATTGACAGATTGGAGCCTGCTGAACGTGAACGCAATATGTTCCGTCCCTTGCATGCGTTATTTATGTGGCCTCTGGCAATATCACTACTGCTGACCATGCTTCTGCTGGCATCTAGTCTGCCCTGGAGAAAGTATCTGACGACAAACGGAGGTCTCCCATGGAAACGTTGAGCCTCATAGATCTATTCCATTTTATGCGTCCATGGTGGTTCATACTCTTGCCACTCTGGTTGCTACTCTCTTACGGCTTATGGAAAAACCATCAACAAAAAAACGGCTGGTCTGCACTGTGTGACCCTGCCCTGCTGAGCTATCTGCTTGGAGACGTCACGGAACAGACAAACAGATCCAAACGCTGGTTAACCGCCTTAATCTCGGCCGGATGCATTGCTATTGTAGCATTGGCGGGACCTGTCTGGAAACAACTACCCCAGCCGCTGTTCCAAGCTCAGTCGGCCATGGTCATCGTATTGGATCTATCTCGATCCATGGATGCGGAAGATCTGAAACCCAGCCGACTGATTCGCGCCAAACAGAAGGTGCAGGACATTCTCGCCGCCAGAGTCGAAGGGCAAACAGGTTTAATTGTATTTGCTGGTACGGCCTTTGATGTGGTGCCATTAACAACCGACAATCAGGCTATTCTTTCGCTGCTCGCATCACTCGATACCAGCATGATGCCAAGCCAGGGTAGCATGGCATCTGAGGGGCTGAAGCATGCCCTGTCCATGTTTCAACGTGGTGCGATTCACGCTGGCTCCGTGGTCATTCTATGCGATGGCATAGACCAGAATGCCATACCTGCTGCGCAGGCGCTCTCTAAAGCAGGTCATCTGGGCAGTGTGCTGGCTGTGGGCACGGCTGATGGCGCGCCCATTCCCGCACCCGCTCAAAAGAACGGCAGTGGTGGTTTCTTGAAGGATAGCGCCGGCAGCATCGTGGTGGCCCAGGTTGATAATGAATCACTGTCTGCTCTGGCCGATGCCGGTGATGGACTATTTCAGCACATTCGCCTTGATGATGCCGATGTACGCCATTTGCCCGGTTTGATTCCACCACGCTTGTCCGAGTCCGCTTCGGATCAGAGCGCGCAAACCGACAAGGTTCAAACCGATCAATGGCATGAAGAAGGCCCATGGATATTACTGCTGCTTCTGCCTTTGTGTGCTCTGGCATTCAGGCGTGGTGCTCTATTCATGGTGCTTTTACTACCCATACTAAGCGCAGTTATGATGCCGGTTCCATCCGATGCCATGGAATGGAAAGACCTGTGGCAGACACCTGATCAACAGGCACAAACACTGATGCAGCAAGAGCATCACAAAGATGCCGCCCAACAATTTAAAGACCCGCAGTGGAAAGCTGCAGCTCAATATCGAGCCGGCCAATTCAAAGAGTCTGCCGAAGCATTAGAACCGCTGAAACGTGCGGAGGCCCTGTATAACAGAGCGAATGCCCTGGCCAAAGCAGGTGATCTGCAAGCTGCACTGGATACTTATGATGAAGTACTCAAACAGGATAGCAAACATCAGGATGCACGATTTAATCACGATCTGGTTGAGAAATTGCTGAAAAAACAACAGTCCAAAGAGAGCAAGTCTGGTGATAAGGGAAAAAAATCGGACAAACAGGACCAGCAGCAGGGTAATGATCAGTCAAAACAACCATCGAAGGATCAATCCGGCGAACAGTCTAAGGATCAGTCCAAAGATCAATCCCAGTCATCCGAACAGCAAGATAAGTCGTCGCAAGATCAATCACAGGCTTCCGATGCATCCGGAAAACAACCCTCTAAAGATAGTGCAGCCTCTAAAACTGATCAGCAGACATCAAAGGAAGAGATAAAGCAGGAAGCTCAAGCTGCAAATAAGGCTGAAGAGAAAATGGAGCAAGATAAAGAAACACAGGCTGCTTCAAAAGCATCTGATGATCAAAAGTCTGAAGAAGAGCGTAAACAGGCCCAGCAACAGAAACAAATCCATGAGTCCGATCAGCAGGCACTGGAAAAGCTACATGAGCAGCAACAGCTATTACGACGCATTCCTGATGATCCGGGTGGATTGTTGCGGCGCAAGTTTAAATATCAATATAAGCAGCAGGGAGCACAACCACACTCAGGGAGTAATCAGGCATGGTAACAATGAGATGGACATATATTTTAGCACTCTTCACAACACTGCTCTTGAGTGGCCAGGCTTATGCAGCAGTGACAGCGCAAGTGGATCGTTACAACATCAATGTCGATGAAACCGTGAACTTCACCATTGAAGTCAGTGGTGATGACAATGGCGAACCTGACATCACACCATTGCAAAAAGCGTTTGAAATACTCTCGCAAAACAAAAGCAGCTCCTACAGCCTCATCAACGGCTCCATGAGCAGCAAAACCACATGGTTCCTCACCTTGCGCCCACGCCATGCCGGCACATTAACCATTCCGGCTTTACAGGCCGGTAAAAAACAGACCGCAGCTATCACGATTCAGGTCAGTAAAACTGCTCCCCGCCAAACGGGTACAGCCCCACAAGGTGAACTGTGGATTGATATAAAGATCAGTCCGGAAACTGTACATGTGCAGCAGCAGACCGTGCTTACTTTGCTGATTTACCAGTCCGTGCCGTTAAATCAGGCCCAATTAAGTGAGCCCAAATCCGATCGAGCGATGATTGTGCGCCTTGGTGAAGACAAGTCCTATCAGCTTAATCGTAATGGCAAGATTTGGACGGTTACTGAACGCCGTTATGCCGTTTTTCCCATGCAGCATGGCTTGCTCAAGCTCGACCCAGTCCAGCTTGATGGCACTGTTTTATCCGGGCGTTCCTCCTATGGTTCTGCATTTCAAACGACCCGCCCCATACGCGTGCGTTCCAATGCACTCGAATTGGATGTCGAAGCCATGCCTGCAGACTGGAAATCCAACACATGGTTGCCTGCCACCGATGTTCAGTTAACAGAGGATTGGCCAACTGGTGAATTTAAGGTGGGGGATTCCATCACGCGCACACTAACGCTCACCGCAACAGGCTTAATCTCCAGTCAACTGCCTGAATTAAGTACCATGCTGCCGGATCACCTGAAAGCTTATGCCGATAAACCCGTACTCACCGATACGAACACCCTGGATGGGGTAACCGGCCAGCGTCAGGAAAAACTGGCTATTTTAGCCACCAGACCCGGTACATTTATTTTGCCTCCTATCGATATAGATTGGTGGAATCCCGAAACCCAAAGCGTGCAGACGGTCAGCCTTCCAGCCCGCACTTTCAAAGTACTACCTGCCCCTGTTGATCTGAGTCAGCCAAACAAGGCAACACCTAAAGCGCCCGGCTCTGCCGATGCGCCAGTCGTGGAGCAACAACATAATAAGCCTGATCAACTGGCCGGAATTGGATGGAAATGGATTGCACTACTCTCAACACTTGGCTGGCTGATCACGCTGGTTTGGCTATATCGCAAATCAACTTCAGCTCCCCGGCAACAATCCCCCGGCAGTGATATTACGACAGACAGAGGTAAACTGAAGAAGGCAGTATCAAATGCCTGCCAACAGAATCATGCCAAAACTTGTGAGCAGGCACTGCTTAACTTTGCCAAAGCACAGTGGCCCAATGAACATGTTAACAGCCTAGCGTCCTTCGCTAAACATTGTGATGCGGAACTCCTTAAAGAAGTGAACGCTCTAGAACTACACCTCTATGGGAAACAAGAAAACACAAAAAAACAGACATGGCATGGATCACCACTGCAATCTGCATTTGAAAATACCAGCTTTACGACTGCACCGAATGCATCTATATCAAAGAACAGTGCTCTACCTACGCTATACCCTGAATAAAGGCCCTGTCGGGAACAGGCAATTATTGCCATGCCTTAGCAGCCATTTCACCCGACATGATCACTTTGAACAGAAAGGATAGCAAGCCAATAGAGGAAATATCATAGGCCACGATGATGCTAAGCACACGCAATGGCATAGTGCGCGTTGACATAATTCTGGCACATACGCCCCGATATCTAATGTCTGAAAACGTAATCTACATCACTTTAGCATTATTTTTCATTTATAGCGTTCACCATACAAAAGACGACCTGTTCGACAATATGACCACTGAAGTTGTGGCATATAAATTGCAATAAACAAATAAATCGCTACGGTCGCGCGGTGCAAATGCAACAAGGAGCTGGAAATGGCATCAAAATTACTTTTATCACTGCTATGTACCATGATCATCGCATGGCCCGGATATGCCACCTGCTCCGAAGACTCCATTCGCCAGCATAGCAGCCCTCAACTACAACGCCTGTTGGAGAAAAACATTAAAGATCTGCACTTGAGTTCAGCAGTACGTAACAAACGCCTTTCAGTCGCTCTGGTTGATGTGACCAATCCCAATATGCCCAGCATGGCGCAAATGAATGGCGATGAGATGATGTATGCTGCAAGCCTGCCCAAAATTGCCATCCTCCTTGCCGCCTTTGAACGCATTGCTGAAGGTAAATTGAAGTTGAACGACGAAATGCGTCAAACCATGACCAATATGATCCGTCACTCTTCCAACCAGGCTGCCACCAAAATGATCAGAGCGGTCGGCAAAGATTATATCAACACCGTACTCAGTTCTCCTAAATATCGACTGTATGACAAAAAATATAATGGTGGTCTGTGGGTCGGTAAAGAATATGCAACAGGTGTCGCGTTTCATCGGGATCCACTGCATCATCTTTCACACGGTGCGACAGCCCTACAGGTCGCCCGTTTCTATTATATGCTTGAAAACGGCCAACTCGTGTCACCGGAAGCATCCCGAAACATGAAGTCGATACTTGGCAAGCCTGGTATTAATCACAAGTTCGTCAAAGGACTGAGCAACACCGATGCAAAAATATTTAGAAAATCAGGTAGCTGGCGCACCTTCCATGCCGATAGCGCCCTGATTGAACACAATGGGCACACCTATATAGCCGTTGCTCTGGCCAATGACCCCAACGGTGGTGAGTGGATGAAAAAACTGATTCGTGGAATGGATAAAATTATTCTCGCACAACATCCGCAGACACACTTTGCCAAGGCAGCAACAGGCCATTCAGCAAGCATCAACTGAGTCCTGCTCACAGTACGAACTGTGCCTTATAAACTCACCAAACCCTTAAAAATATTGACTTTTTCACACAAACAGCGTAGACAACTTCATAATACGATCAAATTTCTTCTGATGGAGGTGCGTTTGTATGATACGAAAATCACGCTTGATTCTCAAACTCTGGTTTCGTTTAATCACCGCCCTGCTCTTTTTCATGCTAATTCCGCATAAATCAACAGCCACAGAACACCAACCCGGACACCATCATAAAAGTACCGCAATGGATAATACATATGGTCCAACAATCCGGGCAAGTGCGAATAGAGAACTGCAAAGCATGCTGGAAAAACGCATAGCTACCCTGCATCTGTCAAAAGCCATTAAAGATAAACGTTTGGCTGTAGCGCTCGTTGATGTCACCAACCCATCTATCCCGAGGATGGCGCAAATCAACGGTGATGAAATGATGTATGCTGCCAGTCTGCCAAAGATTGCTATTCTGCTTGCAGCATTTGAACGCATCGCCGCAGGTAAGCTGCCATTGAGTAAAAACCTGCGTAAAACGATGACAGATATGATTCGACACTCATCCAACAAAGCTGCCACAGAACTACTGCATAAGGTGGGTGATCGATACATCAACACCGTACTATCTTCAGCAAAATACAAGCTGTATGACCCTATGTATAATGGAGGCCTATGGGTCGGCAAAGAGTATGGCAGCGGCAAGGCCTTTCAGCGCGACCCTCTTCACCATCTCTCTCATGGCGCAACGGCTACCCAGGTAGCACGCTATTATTATCTACTGGAAACTGGAAAACTGGTTTCACCAAAATACTCTAGCGAAATGAAAAATATCCTCTCTAAATCGGCTATCAGCCATAAATTCGTCAAGGGGCTGCACGCCGAATATCCTGATGTTGCCATGTACCGTAAATCCGGCACATGGCGGCAATGGCATGCCGATAGTGCCCTCATCGAACATGATGGACACCGCTATATCGCAGTGGCTTTGGCTAATGACCCACACGGCGGTGAATGGTTAAAAAAACTAATTTGTGAAATGGATGATATTATTGTGGCAAAACATGCTTCGCATGCAAACCTTGCATCAACTGATGCAGGCGTGTCGCAAGTCTTTGCTGAGCCAGAGCGGAATTCTTCCTCAACACATTTGATGTGACAGTTACAATATAATGCAGCTGTGGCATCCCTGCAGGAGCTTCGATCATTGCCACAGAATTCATCAAATTCAGTTTATTTCCCGAGTATTTTTTACATGTAAAACCTGCTTCTGCTTCACATTTATAATATGAACCCGACTTAAAATAAACGGCAGCACCTTTCAGTGCTGCTGACGATGCATAACGGATACGATGTCGGGTTAAATACATCAACTTTTTCATTTGTAAGCTGGACCAGGCATCCACAAGCTGACCCTGCTCCATGAGCAAACAAAAACGCATCAACTCCCTGGTAGTCATCAGGCTCGAGCCTCCCGGCACACGCTGTTTGCCGACACGGGAAAAAAAGCCTCCCTGACGAAAGCGCTCAGGATTCAGTCTGTTCCGAAGCACAGGTTCGCTCAATGTCGCCATCAATGTATTGCTTAGCTGCTTTCTGCTCGTCTGCTCAAAATAACGGTTCTCAGCAGCTCGACCAACGGGATATGCAGAACCAAAATGACGCAACAACATCACATGTTTAAGTACCATGCTGGCGGCCGCATTGGAGCTGGCCGATACCATCCAATCCACATAGCTCCAAAGGTTAGCCTCATCACCCTCAACCAGCTTACGCTTTCGCAAACGCATTTGCTCAGGTATCCAGAATGGTACGGCATGATGATCTTTATGAATAAATGCATCTGCCACGATCATACTTTCACGCAACACCTGCTCCCGTGCAGGAATATTATCCGGATAAATTTCCGCCAGGGACTGAAAAAGCGACAGCATGATAACCAGTTTACCTACACTGGCAGGGTTACGCGGTATATCCTCATTGTGCGCCGCGTAAACAGGATGATCAGGGTTACTTAAATCGAGCAAGCTTATACTATAATCGTCTGCCTCATCACCGAGTAAACGAATAAGTTCCCTCGTTAACATCTGATCCGTTGCAGGTAGCGGCGCGCGATCATGCTCTTGCATGCGCAATCTTATCTGATCGCTACTAAGCTTTGCTCCTGCTGGCAGTTTGTTGCCTGCCACCCGACCGAGCTGTGCCTGCCTGTAACCTTCCAAGCGCGTAATGCCCGTTTCTGTAGCTCCATCGATCGGGTATGCCATGGCTTGCCATGCCCCTGCCCATAGCACACACATAAACATCGCAATACGGCTCAAGCTGCTCATCGTTTCACTTTGGAAAGCGCGGGCGCTTTGTACATATCAACCATACGGCTTGAGCGTTTGGGTAAGGCTCTGTCCATTGCCTGTAATGTAAGGCTGTGCCATGCCCTTTTACTCTCAACAAAGGGGCGAATCTGAAACAAGGCAAGGTGACCATGACTAAAACCGAATTCTATATCTGCCGCCACTGGCAACTTGTCACTACTGCGTGGCAGAGGGAACCGTAATTCAACATCGGCAGCCAGACTCTGCAACTGTTTGATTTCGTCCTGATTCAACAGTGACGGCTCACCACTGGCTGCCCTGTGTTCAACACCACCCTGTTCTAAAAGCACCATTTTCTTAGCTGCTGTTGCCTGACTAAGCAGACGAACACCATCATGCATACGCCCTACGCGCAGCTCTTCAGAAGCCTGTCCATCAACGGCACCACCCACACCTTCATTTACAGCAATGGTCAGCCAGCTATGGTCTCCACTTCCCACATCGGCAGTGACCATCACACCGGATTTTTCTGAGGGAAAACTTTCCATCAACAACACGGCAGGATACACATGTTCCGGTTTTTCCATATTGGATTGCCGCCAAGCAAATGCCCGCTCGCTAAACGGGGAGGCCCATACACGCTTTACTGCATTCAGAATGGCATCAAAGCCAACCACATTCGGTACGGTAAGATTCAACCCGGCCCCATTAAACCCAGGCAGGTCTTCAACATTGGTATCACTACGTACAAAAATACCGTTGCCATCACGGCTGCCGAATTTATCTTTTATAGCTCTTTCCAGTTGTTGACGAAAAACAAGCCCCGGATCTCCGTCAATAATTCTATTGCGTAATTTCGCCAGAAATTGATGTGTTTCCCGAATGCGTGCTGCGCCCATTTTCATACGGTCCAGACGACGGTATTCACTCCGCATCCAGGTAATAATGGATATGCCTCCGGCTTCAATCGGTTGCTGCATATAGTCACGAAACACACCGAATGGGATGACCAGACCGGGGCCTACCAGCTGTGGATAATAGTAGGACAGCTGGCCAAGGTTGGCTGCTTTTGGACCTACCGTCCTACCTGAATCAGTGGCCCTGATCATCTTTAAAGCAATGATTGTTTTGTCTTTCAAATTCAACTTATCCAGATCAGGATTTATCGTCACCTTATCTTGCGACTCAGAGCCAAATACAACATCCCACTTCTTATGATCCGGCACTATATTGATTACGCCCCTTTGACTTACAGCCAACACTACTCGCTCGCCTATATGCGTCCGAATTTCAGCAATACGCATGTCGTCTGCAACCAGATTGGGAATACCCATATTTCGTGCCAACAGCTGCACATGCGAGACGGAACTACCTTCACCTCGGGTAATGATGCCAGCGATAGGAGTCAGTTTTTGTGTGGTGGATTTAAGGATATAGATGCCATCAGAGCGCATTTTCTCACCCTGCTTAGGCTCAGCTAGTAGCACGCCTCGACGCAGTCCCTGATTCAGGGCCCGCAACCCACTACCCACTTCTCTACCAAACAGTTGGTGTTTCATGCCACTCAAACTATTGGCATCTACGATCAAGGTATCCAGCACCTGCATATACGGCAACAACGGACTACCTCTTAAGCGATCCGGTATAAACAGCTGTACCAATGGTGTTATTGGCTGCCACTGTTTCAGAGCCGTGGAAAAATGAAATGCCAGGGCGCGCTGTGACCACTGCGAAACACGCCCCAGATAATTCAGCGAGGCATGATAATCACGTACCTTTATCCGTCTGTGTTGTAATAAAGCATCAAGCTCTTGTGATATGGCTTGCCACTGTCGGTCAGATAACATACCCGTCGCATGCAGTGCTGCTGCAATGTGGCGCAACCATCGCAAGCGGGTACGCCGACTAGCATGATCAACACCTTTCATGAGTTGGCTGGCTTGAACAAACACTTCCTGCTCAAGAATCAGCGTAGCGCGCAGAAAACGCAGTCGATTATATACGGTATAGGGATTATCACTGGTTAATAAGCTTCGATATGCTTGTGCCTTTGAGGCTGCCAGCTCAATGATCCGGGCGCTGCTTTTTGCCCGTTTAAGCGCATGTATCAGCTTCATCATTTCACGACGAAAAGCCCTATTGGTCGATTCATCATGCAACTGTTTGAGCTGTTCATTGGCTGTCTGGGCACCAAACATTTTTTCCAGCCCTGCCACCAGACCTGCATACTGCATTTCCAAACCGGCGATACCCGATTTAGCAGCATACGCGCGTACGCTTTCGCTATCCTGAACGTCAGGGATACTATGAATTTTCACACGCAGATCATGAAAGCCCGGATCTTTTTCACTAATATCGGCCGCCATCTGACGCACCTCTGCACCCAGCAATGGTGCAACCGTAATTGGCAACATCCGCACCGCTTCCCGCAATAACAGGAAGCGCTCCGACGTGAGCCAGCGTTTATCACCCAGCATGGCCAGAACGATTTTTGTCGCCGCATCCTGTTCAACTTCGGTTTGAATAGCACCGCGATAATATTTGGCTTTGCGAAAAACCCAACCGTTATCAATATGTATCAAAAACTGCTCAAGCAGTATTTGACTCAAATGTTCCGCACTGTCAGATGAGCTTACAAACTGCGGCGGATCTATAGCTGCAAGTATGTTCGCAATCAGATAGCCATTTTCGCGCATAGCCACTGCACGGTCATTCCATTCGCCGTACTGCCGACCACCACCATGATCCTGACAGGCATACGCTTCCGGCGGCAACACGCTACCATCATTACAATACCACTGAATGGCCTTAAATGGCCCCTTTGGCTCATCTTTAAACTGATTCACCCAGCTGCGATATGTAAGTAATTGATTGTCTGTAATCGCTGCCTGAGCAACACCCGCGCAGAGCGAGAAAAACAAAACCACAATGATCGGCATACGCAAAAGCATAGGATAGAGTATAGACAAACAAGCGATTCCTTACCACTGAACTATAGTATTTCATGATATGAAGTACTATATATGCAACCCCTTCATACGATAGCCCGAAGTGCTCACCCATCTCCACCAATGTTTTATCAGGGTTTGCAGCAACGTATAATCTAAACTCTTCAGAGTTAATGCTGGACTTTCTTCCGCCTCGATGAGGCCTGGGATCAACAGCTCCGGTTTCTTTGTAAAGCTTCATCCAATTACGAACTGTCTTTTCACAAACGTTGTAAATAGAGGCGGCCGAAAGAGTGCTTTTTCCAGAGAGAACATACTCAATAACCCGCGCTCGAAGATCTGAACTGTAAGCCACAATAAACTCCAATAGAACATATAGTTATGTTCTATTAACTATACCACATAAGCTTGGTAAGTCAATTCATGAATTACTATATAAGGGAATTGTGAAATATGGTGACGAAGTTGGGATAGGACAGCTTTGAGTCGGCATCCATACTGGATTACTTGGATACCGGATAAAGCTATGCTCCCTTTATAATGCAAAGCCTTGGATACGTGCGTATTCCGGTGAACGCGACACCTGATTCCGAACGAACGCGACACCCTATTCCAGTCGAACGCGACACCCTGACGGTGACCTGTATCTGACCTATAGTAATTCATGAATTGACTTACCAAGCTTATGTGGTATAGTTAATAGAACATAACTATATGTTCTATTGGAGTTTATTGTGGCTT
>JAUZQJ010000147.1 GCA_030951045.1 Mariprofundus sp. | reverse complement strand
GTTTTCTGGTCACATCATCAGGCTGAATAGCCTGACTGCGCTGATAAGCGCCAAGCGCCTGTGCATGCAACCCTTCAGCTTCAAGCATCTCACCATAAACAGACCAGCATGGCGCACAGCGTGGTAACAGCCCCATCGCTTTGGCGGCATCTTTCAGGCCATGATCATCTCGCTGTTGATGGAACTTGAATTCAGCCCGATAGAGGCGGGCAAAACCATTCAGCGGGTCAGCCTTGATCGCTTTATCATATAATGCACGAGCCGATACCATATCCCCCTCTTTTTCTGCGGCTTTTGCCAGCAGGTACCATGGTGCAGCTTCAAATTTGATTGCTTTAGAAGCCTGCTGCAACCACTGCCGGGCCTCCTCTTTCTTCCCCTGCATCTCAAGCAGCTGGGCCAGGTTCACCACACTTGGTAAATGCCAAGCCATCGCCAGATTCTCTTTATACAATAAGAGTGCATCACTCTGGTGATCAATCTCCTGCAATAGCAGTGCCAGATTGTAGCGCGCTTCTATATTTTCCGGTCTCACTCTCAGCTCTGACCTTAACGCACGCCTTGCTTCACTGATCTGACCAGTCGCAATCAAACGTGATGAGGTTTGAAAAAATGTTTCTGCCCATGCCGCTCTATCAGAGATGCATGCACACCATATAATGGCAAGAGATAAACCCGCCAGCTTCAAAAAACGCACCTTAACGCCCTTGCTCCAGTCCCATTCGGCCGGTCGTCATCAACATCTCTTCCATACGCCGTTGGCGATCCCGTTTATCCGCTTTGATTTCCGGTTTTTTCTTCATCAGCTTCCACGGATTCCTGCGAATATCATCGCTAAACGCCTCAATATGTTCTGATGCCAAACGCAGCTCATAGAGCGTGCGATAGAGGTTTTCACGATTATCCATCATCAGCATATGCAGATCACGCATAGCCACCGTGCCCTCTTTAAAAAACGTCTCTCCGGCCTTAGCCGTTTTCGGCAACGTATTCATCAACTGTTTTATCTGTTTGCGATTCTCTTTCACAGCCCCTGCCAGTTCATGCGTTGCACTGCGGATATCGGGGCGGTTTTCCTCCACCAACTGAGCAAGACCATGTGTCGCTGTCTGAATATCAGCACGGTTCTCATCCAGCATCACATTGATGCTATCAGTGATTTTCTCTGCTTTATTAAAAAACGCATTGGCGTCTTCTGTTAAACTCGATGCCCTGCTAATCATATCACGCAAATCACCACCGTCAGAGACAGGGATGGAAGCTCCGGCTAGCGGTTTTTTATCACCGGCAGTCGCCCTCAGAGAAATATATTTTTCTCCCACCAATCCTCCACCGGCAATATGTGCCCTGGTGGAGGCAGGTAACTGAATACCGGGTTGAATCAACAAGTTCACCAGCGCCTGATTATTATCCAGTATGATCGACTCTACTGCTCCGACCTGCACACCGGCCATAAATACCGGCGTTTGCACGTCAATGCCCGACGCATCGCTGAAGGTTGCATTGATGCTTGTGCCCTCCGCTTCGCCCCACTGGAAGCCTCCGATTTTGCTACTAAACAAGGCAAGCGTAATCAAAGCAATCAATACAAATGCTCCCAATCGCGTTTGTAAATTCATATTACCTCCTCTTTATCGTTCGCACCCGGTTGTCCTGACATATCACTTTCGAAGCCAAAACGAATCGGACCTTCTGCCCTGCCCTCGACAAACTGTCTGATCAATGGGTCTTTCGTTTCTTGTAACTCCTGTGCAGATATCTGTGCATAAATTTTTCCTTCATACAGCATACTGACCTGATCGCTGAACGCCTGAACCAGCTTCATATTGTGGGCGATAGTCAGTGACGTGACATTCATGGTCTCGTGTAGCCGTTTTAACAGTATCGTAATGACATCGGACATGACCGGATCGAGGCCTGCCAGTGGTTCATCATAAAAAATAATTTCTGGCCGATGACAAATAGCCCGCGCCAGACCTACACGTTTTTTCATACCACCGGACAGCTCTGCCGGCATTTTGTCACCGATATCCGGAAGCCCAACCATCTCCAGCATCTGCTCTGCCTGTTTACGCGCATCAGCACGAGGCATCGATTGTTGCAACAGTACGAACGCAACATTTTCCCACACACACATAGAATCAAATAGTGCCGCCCCCTGAAACAACACTCCAATACAGGGCATGCGCCTTAAACGTTCTTCAATCGACATGTCGAACCAGTCTTCATCATTGATCAAAATCGTACCCGAATCGGGCCTTAGAAGACCAAGAATGCATTTGATCAGCACACTCTTACCTGCCCCTGAAAGACCTATCACAATATGCGATTCGCCAGGCATGATCTCCATCGAAATATTATCCAGCACTTTGCGCCCTTTGAATGATTTATGCACATTGCGCAGACTTATTTTTGGTGCCGTTTGATCATCAAATGGCTTTGCAGCATCGCCGCCTTGCTTTACTGTTTTTTCGCAATTCGGCGCGATCTGAGTAGGCCCGAACAGAGAGTGATCGCTCATTGGAATATCCACGCTGTGAGAATGTAGTCCGCGATCAGAATACTCATCGCACTGATCACTACCGCACGTGTTGTCGCCTGGCCAACGCCTGCAGCACCACCAGCGCAATAATACCCTTCAGCACAACTGACCAGCCCAATGATAAAACCAAACACAGCAGCCTTGAGCAGCCCCGAATAGAAATCGATCAATTGAAGGTATTCAAAAGAGTTGCGGAGATAGGTATGCGGATTCTGATCCAGCACATGCACGCTGATAACATAACCACCGAACATACCAACAGCATCTGCCAGTACCACCAGTAGCGGCATCATTACAATAACAGCAATAAGCCTTGGCATAACCAAATAACGCACCGGATCCGTTGACAGGGTCCATAAGGCGTCAATTTGCTCGGATACACGCATGGTACCAAGCTCAGCGGCAAAGGATGCTCCAACCCGGCCAGCCACCATCAACCCGACCAACACAGGCCCCAGCTCGCGCAGAATCGATAACGACACCACCGTGGCAATCATGCTTTCCGCACCAAAACGGTGAAAAGCAACCCAGGATTGCAGCGCCATGACCATGCCCGTGAACACAGCAGTTAACAGAGCCACTGGTAAGGATTGCACACCAACCTTTTCACATTGTCGAATGATCAGAGCAAAAAACCATGGCGGTTTGCGCATACGCGCCAACACCTTAGCCATCATCAAGGGATACAATCCAAAAGCATGCGCCAGACGTTCGGTAGCTGCACCAATGCTCTGCAGTATCAACATCAACTCATCCGAATTCGCATCTGTACGCCCATCAGGGTCTCACTCAACAGCATGATTCCTCCCGCAAGTCCACCCTATTGGTCTTATATTGCCCTTATTTCATACAATACGATAGTGAAATTATCGACTATTCGGAGTACCTTGCGGCTCTTTTTTGTTATTAACGCACTTTTCCCTGGAGAACTCATGACTGTTCGCACCCGTTTCGCACCCTCACCTACCGGCATGTTGCATATTGGTGGTGCCCGCACTGCCCTGTTTGCCTGGCTGTATGCTCGCCATCATGGTGGTGAATTTGTATTACGTATTGAAGATACAGATCGTGAACGATCAACCGATGAAGCCACTGAAGTCATTTTGGATGGTCTGTCATGGTTAGGGCTGAACTGGGACGGTGAACCTGTATTTCAGGCGGCACGTCAGGATCAACATATTGATGCTGTGAATCAGCTCATCAAGCAAGGTGATGCCTACCGCTGTTATTGCAGCAAGGATACGCTTGATGACATGCGTGAATCGCAGCGCAGCGCAGGCAAAAAACCAATGTATGATGGCCGCTGCCGCCACCGCAATGATCAACCTGCCGATCAACCCTATGTGATCCGCTTCCGTTCACCCGATGAAGGAGAGACCGTGGTCAATGATCTTGTGCTTGGTCACGTCAGCTTCCCTAATGCAGAACTCGATGATCTGATTCTACTGCGCACCGATGGCACTCCGACCTACAATCTGGCTGTAGTAGTTGATGATGCCGACATGGGTATTTCCCACGTTGTACGTGGTTCTGATCATCTCAACAACACACCACGCCAAATCCAGCTCTATCAGGCACTTAAACTGACCATGCCTCAGTTCGCCCATATTCCGCTCATTCATGGCCCTGATGGTGCCAAAATGTCCAAACGTCATGGCGCCGTGGCTATCACCGAATATCGTGAACAGGGATACCTGGCCGATGCAGTAAACAATTATCTGGCTCGATTAGGCTGGTCACATGGCGATGAAGAGGTGTTCTCACGTCAGCAACTGATTGAACTCTTTGATCTCACCCAGGTCGGTAAAGCTGCTGCCCGTTTCGATCAACAAAAACTCGATTGGCTCAATGGGCAATACTTGCGTAATGCAAAACCAGCAGAGCTTGTTGATGCTGTTACTCAGCTTCTCGATCTTGATGTAAGCAGCGGTCCTGAGCTGGAGCCGGTCATCGCATCTCTGCAGGAGCGTTCAAAAAACCTACTTGACCTGACAGAAGGTGCACGTTTCTTTTATCAGGCTCCAACAACGTATCAGGAAAAAGCTGTTAAAAAGAATTTCAAGGATGGTACATGGCTCCTGATTGAAACATTCATCACCGCGATCGAGGCCATGGATGATTTCTCGGGTGAAGCCGCGCACGCATTGATTGGTGATATTTGTGAAAAAGCAGACATGGGTATGGGTAAACTTGCTCAACCGGTTCGCATTCTGGTTGCTGGTGGTCCCGTTTCTCCTCCGATAGACCTCACCCTTGGACTGTTGGGTAAAGAGGAAACGCTGCAGCGATTAAAATCTGGAATGACCGCATTAAAAGCATAATGCATTGTTCACACTGAATTCATGAGCAGAAGCAAAGCACATTTTGCCCTGATCACTGGTGCCTCAAGTGGTATCGGGCTTGAGCTTGCGCATCTGTTTGCTGCTGATGGTATCCCTTTAATTTTGGTGGCACGCCGTTTGGACAGACTTGAGGCGCTGAAAAACGAACTATCAAAATCAGTCAACGTGACACTATTTGCCTGTGACCTCTCTGACAGTGCCTCACGCACGAAGTTATTGGATGAGATTACTGAGCAAAATGTAGTGATTGATTATCTGGTAAACAATGCCGGCTGTGGTCAATTCGGTGATATTGCCAACAATGACTGGGCTGCAACAGATGCCATGTTACAACTGAACATGGTCGCACTGAGCCATCTTTGCCGAAGCCTGTTGCCTGCCATGAAACAACGTGATTTTGGCCGCATTCTTAACATAGCTTCCACAGCTGCCTTTCAACCAGGGCCGGGTATGGCGGCCTACTTTGCCAGCAAAGCCTATGTTTTATCCTACTCTGAAGCCCTGGCATATGAATTAAAACAGAGTGGCGTGACAGCCACATGTTTATGCCCCGGCGCAACCCAAACCGAGTTCTTCAGTCAGTCCACAATGGAAGATTCAGGTTTGGTTAAAGGCAAGCAACTGCCATCGGCAGCAAACGTTGCACTTGAAGGCTATCAAGCCATGCACAATGAAAAAACACTGATTGTACATGGCTTATTTAATCGAATCCGGGTTTTCTCTCTACGCACAGCACCCAGGGCAATGATCACTGCGATTACGGCTAAAATTTTGAAATGAGCTCAATAAAGACAAAAAAAAAAACCACCCAAAGGGTGGCTCTTTTAAACATTGAATATTTTAGTCAATGCTAAAAGATAGCGTTCGTAATCCCAATGAAACCGACCAGAACTGTCACCATGGCTACAATTTCCAGATTACTTCTTATATCACCATTATTCTCATGTTCTGACTTCATAGCTTGATTCATCATATCAGTCTCCTTGGTCTTGCGATAAGCATGAAGTCTAAGTCCCGATTTGATTGCAGATGTGATACATATCACCAGATATCATAAGAAAGCACTCATACACATCATGCCGGTTTATCTGTAAAATTATCAAAGTTTATTTCTCAGATAACTCCTTCGAAGCCTGTAAATGAATACTAAAGTTCTCTGGCAACATAAGTTTGATCTGAGCAACAAAGACTACAAGGAACAGACTGATCCCCAGCATTTCCAGAGACTCTTCCAGAGATTTTGCAAAATGATCAACAGTATAATCTTCCAGTAGATAGGTCTGCTTTAGCCAGCTATATAGGTTATACGCGTGCTCTGGTGGCATGCCTTCTATGAAATCAAGCACCACAGCCACAGAAAGCGATGAAAATGCCGCTAACACCATTACCAGGGCGCGCGATACCCCCAGCACTTTCCATAAAAAATAGAGCATATAGAGCCCAATCAATGCAAAAATCGGCAACAAAAACTGCCACTCATAACTGGGAAACAGATCCAGCCATCTGGTAAGCAAGCCCGGATCTGTCAGTGCATCGGGATTAGCCATCATATCTTCGAACATTGTCCCCATACGCTCATGAATCACAGCCCCGTCATCGGCCGACATATAACTGAAAAAAAGTGCCAGAATCAACCAGCTCCTGCGATAAAAAGCTGTAACACCATCAATATGGTGACTTAAATAATAGATAAACCATAAGACGAGCGCTGCAATCATGGTCTGCGACGTCATAAACCAACCGGCCAAACCATCTTCCCTGGCGATATTAAAAAGCGCATGCATCGATTTATATGGGATGATTTCCATATAATTAATCACGATATCGAGCAGCACAAGCATCAGCTCGCAGCCAACCAGAATCATTAACAATTGCCTGCTCACATGATCGGCATCTACGTTTAAATGGTGCTTCTCATCCAACATCGAACATCCAATCTCCTTTTAGTCATTCAACACAACAAGCTTACTTTATCACAAAAAAACGGCGCCTGACCTTACACAAGGAGAGACGCCGTTAGTGTTTATTCACCCATCAATGAATTTTATTGACTCCTGATTTCACGGTGTGCTGATGGAGATGATGTTGTACCGGTGCCTGATGTCGTTGTCGTATCCGGATTTGGATCACCCGGCGTACCATCAGCACAAGTACAAGAACATGATCCTAAAGGACAAACACAGCTTGGCGCAGTCGTTGTGCATGCTCCCAGTGAATCGCCATGGGCTAAATGAGCTGCCCAAGCCGATGTACTTACTGTGATAGTAATAGTTTTCTTGGCAGGAGTACAACTGGTACCGCTGCTTGAACTAGAGCTGCTGCTCGAACCGGACGATTTACTATCGGATTTTGAATTACTGTCAGACTTCGAACTGGATTTACTATCAGACTTTGAATTATTGTCAGACTTCGAGCTAGATTTACTATCAGACTTTGACTTGCTGTCAGACTTCGCACTGGATTTACTGTCAGATTTTGACTTGCTGTCAGACTTACTCTCGGATTCGCTTGATGATGCAACATCGGGTTTCGATGTATCATGGCAAATCGTTACTTTTTTATCCGAGTCCGTATTGCCCTTTGATTTGGAATTACTATCTGATTTAGATTCAGATTTCGATTTAGATTTGCTGTCGGATTTTTCTTTCTCCGACTTCGATTTGGATTTGCTATCAGACTTTTCACTATCCGATTTTGCATTTGCCAATGGAACATCCAGACTAAATGTTCCTGTTCCACTGCTGAATGCAAACGTCAGCATGGCGGCAAAGAAAATTACCAGTGCACTATTTTTCATATTTTCTCCTCTATAACCTTGGTGGCCTTGCAACCATCCGAAATAATCTCAACTTACAAACATATGCTGTATTCTAGGTAGTTCACAATTCACCAACAATACGACTTTAGTACTATTCTTAGTGCTCATTTGATCTAATCAAATATCGGCAACAAACGGAATCACTTTAGATCACACGTCAAATCGGCGCATATACAAAACGCCCACCAGATATAAATCATCTACAGCTTCTGCTTCAAAAACCTCATTATGACAAAGCAATTTCAATGCCATTATTACTCACAAACAGCCACAGCATCACCCCTTTCTCAGTCATGCCATCTCACAACCTCATATACTTATCCTTGTTGGAAGTGCTAAACAGATAAAACCCGCATCGTGAATGCATGCGGCTTATGTATAAGCATTGTCACAATTTTTCTGTGACCACTGTTCTTCTGTGATTGAATTCATCCACACGTTAATACATAAAAAAGGGGACACAGAATGAACTGCGCCCCCTCTATCACTTATCAATATATTACAATGGTGGCTGCTCACCCACCTGACCGGCCAATGGCGCAATCAGTACAATGTCAATGCGACGGTTCTTCGTGCGCCCTTCTGCTGTTTCATTATTGGCAATCGGCTTTTCTTCACCATGACCGATAGCAAAAAAGCGGGCATCACTTCCAGGAACTTGCAGAAGCAGATAGTCACGCACCGCATTGGCGCGACGTTCAGAAAGATCCTGGTTGTATGCATTGGCTCCCATAAAGTCGGTGTGTCCTTCAATTCGAACAGAGCGTTTCGGAAATATTGCAATCGATTTAATCGTATTATCCAATAGCGCATATGCTTCCGGTGGAATCACTGCACTACCACTTAAAAAGTTCAACTTCTTCATACGCAAAATAACATCGGCATCAGGTGTAAGTAAAATCTCCACCATTTCAGGGTCAAATAGTTTTGTCAGGCGTTTGATTTTTGCTTCAGCTTCACGCTTAAGTTGAAGTTTCCGGCGCACCTCAGCCATGTCAGACAACTCACCTTCATAGGCAGATAATTTCCCTTCATATTTGGCCAGTTTTTCACTCAACCCTCGCAACTGCAGATCTGCATCCTGAATCTGTAGTGCATGCTCTGCTTTCATCTCTTCCACTGCCCGTTTGAGCAAAGCCACCTGGGCATCAGGACTCTGCGTGCGATCAAATTTCAGACCTACTGCTTCAACAACTGTTTGCATACGTGCATCCGAAGCATCAACCCATGACTCAATATTTGCAGGTTTATGAACGAACTTTGCACCCAGTTCAGATATACGCATAGCATGGTGAGAAGAATCCAGACCCTGCTGAGATAACGCATAGGCCTCACTCTGTGCATCAGGATTTTTTTTAATCAAACGCTCCACCTTCTTCTGCAGCTTCACTGCATCTTTCAAGGCTTTGGGAGCAAATTTATGCGCCTTGCTATTACGAGCTTGCGCAATATTTTTCGCTACAGGACTAACAAACTGCTGACGTGCCGCCACTGCCTGCGCAGCATGGAACGAGGCTAAGGCCGCTTTTGCTTCGCGCTCGACTTTCCTGCTATCACCATCTTCAGAAGCTGTAACAACACGCGCAAACTCTTCCTCTGAACGCTCACCCAGATCATCGCGAATATATTCATCTCCAGCCAGTCTCAATCTATCCCGCGATTCAACCAATGCGGCATGATCATGGGTGAATTGCTGTGTTAATGCAGCAGCCTTGTTGGCAGCCTGCTTAGACTCATCCAACAAGCGATCTATTTCACCAGCATCACTACCAGATCGCTTTAGACTTTCAGCCTGAACAAAGCGATTTTTCGCAGTTTGAAAATGGCTCGGTGAAAACTCTGAGGCACGTAAGGCATCTGCTTCTGCGATTGCAGTCTTCGCCTCATCAATTGTTGCTGCGTGAATAGAAGTGGAACAAACAATAAGTGACAGGGAAACAACTCCCGCCATGCATGAACGTAATAACATATGAACTCCTCTTTATGCTATCCCTGCATTTAAAGCAGCGGATTAAAGAGCCGAACTATTCAGATATCATTATTGTTAACTGTGACCTAGCGCACATTCTAAAGAGAAGCCCCGTAACAAAAGATATATCCGCAGCTGGAAGCACTCACAGCTGCGGCATGGCATATCTTATTCTTTATATTGTAACTGCAGTTGTCTAAGGAGATGCTGAATAAATCAGCAGTGCCCTAAAGTTCAGAGCGTGGATTCCTGTTCAATAAATGAGAACACATGGCCATGGTTATCTTTGCAACTGATCAATGAGGCAACACCAGCAATGGTCAGTTTTTCTCGAACAATCGTGCCGCCCCCTCGCAAGAACGTTTCAGCAACATCATCCACAGAAGCTACTTCATTAAGCTTTGTACAATTGGAATGAATAGTAATAAATTCAAAAGGAGCATCTACTTCTTCAATGAGCCAATCGTTTCTGGACAAACTCCACTGACTAGCACTGGTACGTGGGTTGTGATAATTCATATCGATTACTTTCGCATATAGCATCGGTTACCTCACATATCTTATATTTTTTTACTCCTCATATAAACACTATCGCCAATTATCCTGCTTTGATTAGTTTTAACGACAGTGTGTAATTCGAGAATATAGGAGAACAAAGCATAATCAAGCACTTTAATCAGGGCAATCGCGTTAAAACAGTCTCTGTTTTATAATCATTATTCAGTATATTTCACCGCAGAGTACGCAGAGTTACGCGAAGTAAAGCCTAAAAAAAAGGCCCAACTCTCAGCTTTTACTCTCCGGTTAGCATTGTTTTTCTAATCATTGTACCGGTTTTCTCTGCGCCAAGGTGAATCGAGCATGTGCAAGATCAGGTGCCATACGATTTCTAAGCCTTGAAAAATAGCGCCAACCAAACGCTGGCTTCATCTGGACTCGTCCAGTCCAGTCGATGCCTTTGATGAGCAGGAATATGCACATAATCACCGGGTTTCAATGTCAGCAGAGTATCATCACATTCAAATTGCAAGCGAGCCTCTCCACTGAGCAGAAATACCAGTTCATCTTCTTTCTGATCATACCAGAGCGCTTGTTCAGAGCATTGGCCATTGGAGACAATACGCTCCAAACGAAATGTTTTACCATGCAAGATTCTTTCCACCACTTCCTGGTTCATCTCTACTGAAGTGTTGGTAAACAGGTTGGTCGGCTCCATCATCGCTTATCGGTGTAGAGTTCAACGCCATCGCAATCAGGATACGCAGCGCAGACCCAGAAAAGCGCTCCCTTATATGAACCCGAGGTGGATCTTTTTAGCTTCATTTGAGACTGGCACTGTGGACATGAACGGAAGGACTGCATGGAAATGGTAGAAATCATTTCATTAGAAGAAGGGATCGGCTTCTTCAAATGCTCTTGAAGTGTTTCTCGCATTTTCAAAATTGAATAACTACTTTTACGCGGCAATAGATACAACGCAATGCCTGCCTGCTCTAATGTTTCAGCCAAGGCATCAGCCTCATGATGGGTGGCTGGATTTTGCAACTGAACCACACAGTGCACATTGCTATCTTTTTTCCCATACAAACTAAAATCTACAAGCTGCTGACTGCTTTTTGCAGATGGGCATATCTCACCCAGAGTCAATTTATGACGTATATAATATTCAGTCCCAGCGACCTGCTGCAAGGTTTGCAAACAACATTGTTCAACAGTACTTAGTTGCGGAGCTTCAAGATCAAGAGCAGTACGCTGATCAACGTGCTCAGATTGTCCTGCATCCACATCACCAAGCAAGCGCTTGAAAACAACAAATGCCACGGTAATGAGCAACACAATCATAACAATGATAAATATCTGATTATGCATCTTACCCCCCCCTAAAACATACATTGTAGTAAAATTACTACCTCTAGTTCATTCATTATAGCCTATAATTCACAACCCATTCATACTGGTAAGCAGTTAACCCTGATGACCGGTGTCGATTTACGCGCGAATGAATTCAACTGAGGCCCATTCTGCCTGAGAATCACGGCGTTCTTCGGTGAGTCCTTGGGCAATATATGCTGCTGCCACATCATCTACCTGGGTAGTGAGCAAACCGGAGAGAATCAAACGATTGCCTACGCATGGTGACAGCTCTTTGACCATCCAGACCAGCGGTGCTGCAAGAATATTGGCGACAACCAGATCAAATTGCTGGAGTGGCGGTGTATCATCAAGTTTCGCTTCAAGGCTTACGCCATTAATCGCTGCATTTACCCTGCAGGCATCCACCGAATCTTGCTCCATATCAATCGCCAGAGCATTTTCTGCCCCCAACTTCAACGCGGCAATGGCCAGCAAGCCAGAACCGGCGCCCATATCCAACAGGGTTGCAGGCGCACGCTTCAAACAGACACGTTCAACCGCTTCAAGACAAAGCCTGGTGGTAGGGTGTGTGCCAGTACCAAACGCCATGCCGGGATCAAGCACAACATCAATACGATCGTCAGTCGGCCCATCGCGAAAAGGGGGGCGAATCCATAAACGTTCACCGATTGGCATCGCCTGCCAATCCTTCTGCCAGGCCGTTTCCCAACCTTCATTTTCCAACACGGCCAACTGCACTGTGGCCGGATCAATATCCAGGTGATCAAGTGCGGCACGGATTTGCGCACATTTCTTTATGTCACTACCTGATTCAAGATCATCCGCATCCAGTTCAAACCAGGCTATATGACTACTTTGCCCACTATCCGCATCTGTTTCTAATGCAATACCAAGTGTTTGCAAGCTCTCGGCCAACTCCTGAAAAGCCATTTCATCCATGCTTGTGGCCGTCATACGTAGTTCCAGTGATTTTGTCGCTTGCATCTTGAGCTCCCCTTCTGTCCAATACACCCTCTTTTGGAGGTATAAGTGCCTGAGTCTTATACATATCGCATGCGGGTCAAAGAAAATGTACGAGTAACTGACCCGGCCTGTCAGGATGAAGTGGTGCAGCTCACGCTGGAAGCCAATAATTGTAGTGCTGTAACTTCCTTTCAAACAGGTCAATACATCCGCATAGCTATCCCCGGACTACAAGAACCGAGCCCCGGATATTTTGCCATTGCATCCAGCCCGGAAGACACTGATGTTTATGAGTTCTTCATTAAAAAATCAGGCGCCTTATCGCAATATTTGTGCGCCCTTCCAGAAGGCTCAGAGCTGGATATAGAAGGCCCGATGGGCAAAGGTTTCGACCTGGAAACGCACAAAGGCAGTGATGTGTATCTTATCGGCGTAGGAACTGGCATCGCTCCACTACGCAGTGTTTGGCGGCACATTATTCATCACCGTACTGATTATGGTCGTGTGCATATCTATGCCGGATTTCTCACTTCACTACACCAGCTACTCACCGATGAACTGGAAAACTTGAGTAATCACGATATTGAAGTCTCCATCACGCTCGAAATGGGAAATGATAACTGGGACGGCCCGATCGGTTATGTGCAACATGCACTTGAGTCTGATGCTCCCGAGAGTAAACATGCCATCGCATGTTTGGCTGGCATGAGCGTAATGGTGGACGCCTGTACCGAAACTTTGCAGAATCTCGGCTTTGATGAAAGTCGTATCCTGCTCAACTACTGATCCATTGACACTCAAACGCGACGTGTCATGCACCCATTCTTCTTCTGATTCTGCCATGCAAAATGCAACGACAAACGTACAACTACCCTTGATTGCTCTGGATATTGGCATGAAACGTATCGGTATCGCCGTTTGTGACCGCATGGCATATTCATGTCATGGAGTTACCTATCTGCATCGTAACGATCAGGGATGGCCCAAACAATTGATTAAACTGATCAAAGAGTACGGCTCTAAAGGTATTGTAGCCGGTCTCCCCTTGAATATGGATGGCAGCGAAGGCGTACAATCCAAAGATGCGCGGAAAGCAGTCAAACAACTTCAGCAATCCTGCGCGCTGCCTGTCGTATTTCAAGATGAACGCCTTTCCACCTGGACAGCCAAAGAGCGTTTATACGGACAAGGGCTCAATGAGAAGAAAGTGAAAGAGAAGATCGATCAAACCGCTGCGGCAGTGATACTGGAAGATTTTCTTGCCTCACATCCGGAGGTAAAATGACTGATACTGTTCTGTTTGACAATACTGCACTTGAAGATGCACTGATCCGGATGGCTACAGCTATTGCTGGCACGGAGATTTACCTTGTAGGCATTCACAGTGGTGGAGCAAAAGTCGCCAACGCCATACAAATACAGCTTGAAGATGCTGGCAACACTGTCCATCGAGGTAATCTCGACATCAGTTTTTATCGCGATGATCTCGACACCATTGGACCTAATCCCGAAGTACGCCCCAGCGAATTACCATTTGATGTATCTGGCAAAGAGGTTTGGCTGGTCGATGATGTGCTTTATTCCGGTAGAACCATTCGCGCTGCAATGGACGAACTCTTCGATTACGGCAGACCATCATCTATCAAACTCGCGATCCTTGTAGATCGTGGCGGCAGGCAACTACCGATCAGTGCAAACTGTGTGGGGCTGACGCATAACGCTCCAGCCAACTGTACTGTCAAACTCATCACAAAAGGCACATGGCATATTGAACAAAGGCAGGTAAAATAATGCGCCCCCTCAAACATCTGTTCGGCATTACCGACTTAGATAGCGAACAAATTAAATACTTGGTAAACCTTGGCCACTCATTCATCGACATTAACCGCAGATCTATAAAAAAAGCACCTACCCTGCGTGGCAAGACCATCATCAACCTCTTTTTTGAAAACTCGACACGCACACGTACCAGCTTCGAATTGGCTGGCAAACGACTATCCGCCGACGTCATTAATATCTCCGCCTCCACCAGCGCCACCAAAAAGGGTGAATCCCTGCTCGATACAGGCATGACACTGGCAGCCATGCAACCGCATATACTGGTTATCCGTCACTCCATTGCCGGCACTTGTGAATTTTTAGCAGAGCACCTGGGTGATACGTCCATTGTGAATGCCGGTGACGGGGCACATGAACATCCGACACAAATTCTCACTGACCTGTTAACCTTAAAACAGACATGGGACTCCATGGAAGACAAAGTGATTACGATTGTTGGTGATATCGCACATTCACGTGTAGCGCGCTCGCATCTCATTGCAGCCAAAAAGCTGGGATATAAGATGCGTGTTGTGGCGCCAAAAACTCTCTTGCCATCTGATATTGAGCGGTATGGTTGCGAAGTTTACCATGACTTTGATGCTGCCCTGCCCGGCTCTGATGCTGTATATATGCTACGCATGCAGACAGAACGCATGACTGATAACTGCTCGATTCCATCTATTCGCGAATACCATGAAGCATATGGCTTAAACCGTGCCCGCCTGAATGCAGCTGGCAGTGATACCCTGGTGTTGCATCCAGGCCCAATGAACCGTGGTGTAGAAATCGCTACTGACGTCGCCGACTCAGTCAACAGCCATGTCTTAAGTCAGGTTGAACATGGTGTTGCGATTCGCATGGCTGTGTTGGCTGCTCTGTGTGGTGGTAATGATGCAGAAGAGATATCTCCCAAACGCAACCGCCGCACAAAACGTGAAATGGAAGAAGATGCGATGAAATCGAAGGAAGGGTTCTGGTCATGAGTATCTCATTGTTAATTAAAGGTGGACGCGTCATTGATCCGGCCAATGCCATTGATGAAGTCTGTGATCTCTGGATTGAAGACGGCCACATTGCAGGCATAGGTGCATTTGATGGCGTAGCGGAAAGCACCATTGATGCAACAGGAAAAATCGTCAGCCCCGGCCTGATTGATATGCATGTGCATCTACGTGAACCCGGCCAGGAGTGGAAAGAAGATATTGAATCCGGGTCCCGCGCTGCGGTTGCCGGTGGTATCACCACCATGTGCTGCATGCCCAATACCGGCCCACATATCGATCATGCCGGTATTGCGCGACAGATTATTGAACGCTCCAATCAGGTTGGTTTATGTAATGTGCTACCGATTGGAGCTGTGACTAAAAACCTCGATGGCAAAGAACTCACCGAAATGCGTGAACTCTCCCGAGCCGGCTGTGTTGCATTCTCCGATGATGGTATGCCTATCTGGCATGCCGGGGTAATGCGCAAAGCACTCGAATACTCTTCCAGCTTCGATTACATGATTATCCAGCATGCAGAAGAGAAACAGCTCACTGGTGATGGTTGTATTAACGAGGGCTGGATCTCCACACAGCTAGGCGTCACAGGCATGCCTGTTGAGGGTGAAGACTCCATGATTGCGCGCGATATTATGCTTACCCGTCGTGCCAATGCGCGGTATCACGTGGCACACATTTCATCCTTTGGTGGCGTTGCAATGGTACGTGCTGCCCAGGCTGAAGGTTTAAAGGTAAGCACGGAAGCTGCACCGCATCATTTTGCCCTGACTGAAGATGAGGTATTGGGCTACAATGTCGATGCCAAGATGAGCCCACCATTGCGCACCGAGGCAGACCGGTTGGCTGTGATTGAAGGCTTAAGAGACGGCACCATCGAAGTCATCGCTACCGACCATGCTCCCCATCATGACGATGATAAACGCTGTGGGCTCTCCTGTGCAGCATTCGGCATTGTAGGGCTGGAAACAATGTTACCCGTATCCCTCGATCTGGTACGCAACGATGTGTTAACGATGTCTGATCTTATTGCCAAGATGACATGTAACCCTGCCCGCTTACTCAATCTGGATGCAGGCACACTGAGCATTAGCTCGGCTGCCGACATTACGCTATTTGATCCAGAAGAAACGTGGATAGTTGATCGCAATAAACTGGTTTCAAAAGGTAAAAATACACCTTGGCATGGTCGCGAAATGACCGGCAAAGTGAATTATACCCTGAAAGGTGGAAACATCGTTTTTAACGCAACAGCATCCATCGCGGAAGAAGGATAAAGAACGTGGCGAATCATCAACGCAACACTGTTTTTGAAGAGCAGGCGGAGGTGTTAGCGCACATCACCCATCCGGCTGATCAATTTATTATGCGTGTCCGCGCACCCAAAACCGCTGCCCATGCTACACCGGGTCAGTTTGTACATCTACGCGTCTCAGATGAACGTGCTCTGCGCCGCCCTATCTCAATCATGTTAACCAATCCTGAAAAAGGTACGGTTGACCTGCTCTACAAAGCTGTCGGTGAAGGCACGCATTTGCTATCACAGCGTAAAGTGGGTGAAAGTATCGCCATGCTGGGCCCCATCGGTGTACCGTTTGATCTGAGCGACACCTCCAAACGTTATATTCTCATTGGTGGCGGTGTTGGTATTCCGCCTATGATTTTTGCCGCAGACCAGCTCAATGGCAAGGCAGACTGTGTAGTTTTTGCTGGCTCAGAAGTTGAATTCCCCTTTGCACTGAAGCCGTCCACTACCATCTTGCCCGGTATTGATGGCAATGCCATCCTCTCCATCACGTCATTAGAAGAGCGTGGCATTGCCTGCCGCCTGGCTTCCAATGCAGGCCTGTATGGCTGCTACGAAGGCCATGTGCCACATCTGGCTCGTGATTACCTGGCTGCCCTTAGTGATCAAGAGCGTGCGCGCTGTGTGCTGCTCTCTTGTGGGCCACACCCGATGCTGCATGCCGTAGCTGAGGTCGGACGTCAGTTTGATCTGCCTACATTCTTAAGTCTGGAAGAGCACATGGCCTGCGCTATCGGTGGCTGTGCCGGTTGTGTGGTTAAAACAGTAGAAAATGGCGAAGAAAAATATCGCCGTGTTTGTGTTGATGGCCCTGTATTCCCGGCAGAGATATTGCCTGAGTTCGCATGAGTGTAGTTAGTGCTCCGACCGCACCCAGCCTTGTGTTTCAGCATGTCTGGCCGGGAGTTTCGCCAAGGCACGCGAGCGCAGGACTAGCTACGCTAATTCAAACGAGTGTAACGACGGCAAAGTTCCGTCCAAGCATGCCCTACGGGAGAGCCTCTCATAAGGCATGGCTCTGTTGCATCCCTTGGCAATGGAACAACCATTACCTTCAGAATGCGCCTTGCCCTGCCTTATGAGAGGCTCTCTGAATCGAAAGGCTGGGTACGGTCGTAGCACTGGTTTTCAGGAAGTGCTGGAGTTCTGGTTTGTAGATCTTGAACCCCGCCAGTGGTGGATGAAAGATGAAGCACTGGATCAAGAGATCAGACAACGCTTTGCTGAACTGCATCAGGATGCTATCGCCGGAAAACTCTACAACTGGCGCGAAACTGGCATGGGGCGTTTGGCTGAAATCATTGTGCTCGATCAATTCTCCCGCAACATCTACAGAGACCGACCGGAAGCATTTTCATGGGATGGCATGGCGCTGGTATTGGCACAGGAAGCGGTACGCATTGGCGCTGATCAGGAGCTTGAAGCACCGGAAAAAGCATTCTTCTACATGCCCTATATGCACAGTGAATCGATGGCAATTCACACTCAGGCAGTGAAACTGTTCGATCAACCCGGTGTTGAATTCAATCTCGAGTTTGAACTCAAACACAAATTAATCATTGACCGCTTTGGCCGTTATCCACATCGTAATTCGGTGCTTGGCCGTAGTTCAACACCGGAAGAGGTCAAATTTCTCTCACAGCCCGGTTCGTCATTTTAAGCGGCATGAAAAAAAGGTTCATCGACATTAGCGGGAACCATCAACTTATGGTAATTGTTTGGAGGGACTCAATCATAAAAACATCCAGCCACGAATGAACACGAACTTTCACGAATAATTATCAGTTTAGTTTGTGAATGTTATTGCCCCGAGGCAGAGACTTCCAGCTTTACTATAGTGATTCATGAATTGATCTACCTGTCGTCATTCCCGTGAAAACGGGAATCCAGCTTTATGCCAATATGAAGCAGAATGGATGCCCAATAAAACAATTCGGGCATGACGGTAATTCTAAACATGAATCACTATATTTACCTAATGGCTGATGTTTTACTTAGCAATGAATATCTTGTCATTCGTGTGTATTCGTGGCTCGCTTATCATCACATCACAGTTCCTTTTCTTTTCCCACGTATGCCCAAAGCAGCTCATTCCCGCCCATCCGCGATAAACAAAAAAAAGGCCCCATAAGGGACCTTTTTCAAACAGTGTAAACAGAAGCGATTATGCGCCGGCTTCCAATAGCTCCTTGAGGTTTGCAAAATCCATATCCAGCTCACGTTTTGCGATATGACCTACAACAGGTGATGCCACTTTAAAGAAACGACCCACATCAATACTCAGCGTACGTTTGATCGTTGTTTTCTCTCCATTGCCTTCAAACGTCATCGTGGCTTCCATTGGAAAAGCGCCGGTAGTGCTTTTTGCTGACCATCTGCTGCCATCGACACTGCGCGCGGTAACTTCCCACTCCTGCTCAATCACACGGCCCAGGAATTTTTCTCTAATATAATAAATTGTCCCAACAGCCGGTTCACCTTCTGTTTTCTTTTCAGATTCCAGCACCGAAGACTGCCACATCGGGTCATTGTTATTGTCATCGACAAAGGCAATAACATCCGCAATCGGTCGATTGATCTCTACACTGGCTTCTAATTTACTTAACGGCATTTCTCTCTCCCTTTTGATTATTCCCTAAGTTTCATCTAATCATGTAGCTGTTCAGATTGCCGCTGAGTTTTCCGATGGCAAGGCGAAAAGGCGGAGCTTGCTACCGCAAGTCATTCGAGCCATCCATGGCCCTCTAGAACAAGCTTTTCGCTTGTGCAAATGGCTCCTGCCTTTTGTGAGCATTTTCAACGCCGCCACCGGGAAAATCAGAGGTGAGCTGTATAGTTACAAACTTATTCGCGCAGCAGTTCGGTAATACCTGTTTTAGAACGGGTCTTCTCATCAACAGTCTTCACAATCACAGCACAATAGAGGTTCGGACCACCTGATTTACCTGGCATAGATCCGGATACAACAACAGAATATGGCGGCACTTCACCATAAGTTACAGTATCAGTCGCACGATCATAAATACGCGTAGATTGACCGATATAGACACCCATCGAAAGTACAGCACCTTCACGTACAATCACGCCTTCAACCACTTCAGAACGCGCTCCGATAGAGCAGTTATCTTCAATAATGGTCGGGGTAGCCTGCAATGGTTCCAATACACCACCAATACCAACACCACCAGAGAGATGTACATTTTTACCAATCTGAGCACATGAACCTACTGTAGCCCAGGTATCCACCATCGTGCCTTCATCAACATAAGCACCGATATTCACATATGAAGGCATCAGCACTACTTTATTCGCGATATAGACGCCTTTACGAACGGTTGCGGGAGGCACAACACGCATTCCACCTTTGCGGAACATATCTTCGCCCCAAGTGGCGAACTTCTGCGGCACTTTATCGTAGTAGTTGGTACCACCACCGGAGATCACCTGGTTGTCATGCAGTTTAAAATAGAGCAATACAGCTTTTTTCAGCCACTCATTGGTTACCCATACGCCATCATCACCCTTTTCAGCAACGCGCACACCACCATCATCAAGCAGTTGAATAGTATGTTCCACCGCTTCGCGCACTTCAGCAGAAGCTGAATGTAGATCCCATTCAGCTTTACTATCCCATGCGGCTTCAATAATTGTTTGTAAATGATTCATGCATTCATCCTTGTCTGCTTTTGTTGTGGATAGACGATTCTATCCTCTCAGGCTCAGCAATCCAGTATGGAAAACCGAGCCTCTTATTTTATAACAATTTCGTCTGGACGTTCATGGCTTAAAAATTCGATATTGGACATACTCAAACCATATGCACCTGCCAGACCGAACACCGCGACATCACCAATATCGGCAGCTTCAATCGCCACATTATTGGCCAGTTTATCTGCACCCGTACACAAAGGCCCGCCGAAATAGACAGATTCCTGAACTACCGACTCCTGTCCATCAAATATTTTTTCAGCATCCATACGTACTATCGATAGCGGATGATTGATCGCCAGTGCGGCAGGCCTGCGGAAGTGATTGATTCCACCTGCACAGATCACCTGTTTTTTACCACGGGATTCTTTGATATCGAGAATTTCTGTACAGAACCAACCAGAATCAGCAGCTAGATAACGGCCCAGTTCCAAAAAGAAGGTACGTCCTTCAAAACCATATTCTTTAATCAACGCAGCCAGACCATCGGCATAAGCCTGCGGATCAAAATCATGACCACTCTCCAGGTAATCGACACCGAAACCACCACCGAAATCGATGATATCGCAGAAAACGCCAGCATAATCGGCTTCAATTTGCTTGGCCATACCGAACACCAGCTCACAATTTTTGAGTAGATCCGCCACATGAAGTACGCCGGATGCGGCATAGACATGCAGACCACGGAAATTTAGAGAATCAAGCGCTAAAATCTGCGGCAAAATCGTAGAGAGTTTCTCTTCATCAACACCAAATTTTTTCGAGCCTCCGGAGAATGTGGTCTGCGCCTCGTGAATATCAAAATCAGCATTGATACGCAGTAGAACATCCTGAGTTTTACCCAGTTCAGCTGCAACCGCATTCAACCTGTGCGCTTCTGTTAATGATTCGATATGTACTGTACGAATACCTTTTTCAACTGCCCAGCGTAGCTCTTCATGTGATTTTCCGGGTCCTGTATAAATCAACTGGTCGGATGTAAAGCCTGCAGCAACCGCTTTTTCAGCTTCACCAAGACTGGCAATCTCAATACCCCGAGCACCGGACTCTTTTGCAGCCGCAAGAAATGCAGCATGCGGATTGGCTTTCATGGCATAAAACACTTCAACACCGGCAGGCATAATGCGTGAAAAACAGGTGATATGACGACGCATAGCGCTGGTTTCATACACATAACAATTCAGCGTAGCACCACCAGCAGCGTGCTGACGCAATGTCTGTTCAACCTCATTCGGAATGATCATCTTAAATCCTCACTGCTTTTAGACGACGGGCAAGTTCAGATGCTTTTTCAGGCCCATCAACAAGGGCTGCACGTATATAACCCGCCCCGGGATTCACCCCGTCGGCATCATCTGCGCTAAGATACGAACCCGGTAAAATGGTCACCGACTGTTGCTCATATGCAGCCACTGCAAAGGCTTCTTCATCTTCCACTGGCAACCACACAAAAAAGGAGCCGGGAGGTATGCTGGCATCATCTGTACCATAAACATCAAAAAATGCCTTTAAGCTGGCACGGTACACGCCCAGATGCTGCGCCACATGTGTTTCATCTGACCATGCCGCCGCCGCAACGGCTTGCAGGGGCAGCGGTGTAGCCGGGCCAGTGTAACTGCGCATTTTTGCAAAACGTGCAATCAAGCTTGCATCGCCTGCAATAAGGCCGGAACGCATGCCCGGCAGTGCCGAACGTTTCGATAAAGAATTCATCACCAGACAACGGCTAAAACCTTCACGCCCGGATGACTCGGCCACTTCCAACAGACCAACCGGGCGTTCCTGCCAATAAATCTCCGAATAACATTCATCCGATACAATATAAAAATCATGTTTATCAGCCAGGGTCAGCAACTGCTCGAAATATGCACTATCAGCAACCCAACCGGTCGGGTTTGAAGGTGAACAGACATATACCAGCGCAGTATTGGACCAGACATTTTCAGGCACAGCATCCAGATCAGGTGCAAAACCTGTTTCAGCCGTGCATGGTAAGAACACCGGATCAGCCCCTGCGGTATAGGCAGCCCCAAGGTAAATCTGATACATCGGGTTCGGCATCAATACATTCGGTTTCGTTGCCGCTTCCGGATTAATCAATGCATGCGCAATGGCAAATAACGCTTCGCGTGTGCCATTGGCCGAGAGCACTTGCGTGAGTGGATCCACATGCTGCAAAGCAAAACGGCGCTCCAGCCAACTAGCGATCGCTTGGCGCAATGGCAGGCCACCCACCGTGGACGGGTACTTGGAGAAGCCACCCAAATGTTGTGCCAGCGTATCGGCAACAAATGGAGGTAGGGGCAGACGTGGTTCACCTGCTCCTGCATCAATCGAAGTGATATCCGGATTTGTATGGTGTCCGGCAAACAGAGCCTTGAGCCGTTCAAATGGATAAGCACCCAACTGATCAAGGCGAACCTGACGGGATTGTTGATTTCGATTCACTGTATTCGAGCCTATTTCTTTCTTAAATCAACTGCTTGAGCGCGGATAAGTTTGCTCCATGGGCCAAAGTTACCGGCAACATCTACAGCGCGGATACGGAAGAGAAATTCAACTGCATCCGTTTTCAAATTAATGATTCTATATGTCTCTTCATTCACCTGTCTGGCAAGTGCTGGCTGTTCATAAAAACGACGCCAAAAACCCGGACACTGGCAATACGGATCCACCTTTGTGCGATCAATTTCATAACCCACACCCTCTGCACTACCTTTGAGCACAAAGTCCAGGCGCAACACATTACCGACAACCCCAGAACGCAAATCAACTATTTGAGGGGTGGCAGCGTCATCTACAATCGCCTGCGGCACTTCTTTGCGCCCACAACCATTTAAAAACACTGCCAGAATCAAACACAGCCATACACTACGACGCACTATTGATAACATATTAATCTCCGGTTCCCATTGTAGAATCAGAAGCAGCTGCTTCTGTCGCCACA
>JAUZQJ010000146.1 GCA_030951045.1 Mariprofundus sp. | reverse complement strand
CAAACGGCTCCTGCCTTTTTGTGCCACAAAAGAAACGAACCAAAGATAATTCAGCAGGATAGCTGAATTAGACGCCTGGAAAGGCGGGGTGAAATCCTGAGGGGCAGGAAGGCCCGAATCAAAGTTGCCCGCCAACCTGCTTTATCCTGAGAATTAATCATTCAATGCTCAGGCGCAGCTCGAAGCGGGATTCAAAGACTTTATTTCCCCGACAGCGGTCATTCGTAGGTTGAATAACAGAGGCGCCCAGAAGCCCAACTTACCACTGGCATAGACTTTTTAATTTCTGCCACTAGAGTGCGCGCCCGCATCTGACACGGCTATATTGCATAGCAGCCAGACGCACACCGTCACGGGACAACCCGACGGTGCATTTTGGAGGATACACATGACTAATCTTGTTGTTGAAGCAGAGCTTCGCGAAGAAACCGGCCGTTCGGCTACACGCCGCCTACGCCGTGCAGGCAAAATGCCTGGTATCATTTATGGTGGTGGTAAACCTGACATCGCTATTACTATGGAATATTTCACTGTTTCCAAACAGCTGAATGATGAGCAGTTCCACACATCTTTGCTTGAAGTTAAGGTAAAAGGCTCACGTACTAAAAACACAGTTTTGTTGAAAGATGCTCAGTGGGATCCAGTCATGGACACAGCCACTCATCTCGACTTTTTCCGTGTATCCGCCACAGATACCGTCACAGTGGATGTTCCGGTTGTTACCCTTAACGCTGAAAAATGCCCTGGCGTTACGAAAGGCGGCCTGATTGATCTGGTTCGTCACTCACTTGAAGTGTCTTGTCGTGCTGACGCTATTCCCGATTTCATTGAAGTAGATTGTGGCGACATGGAAATTGGCGACACTGTACATATTGAAGACATTACCCTGCCTGAAGGCGCTGTAGTACATCACGAGGTTAACTTCACAGTACTGAACATTGCAGCACCGAAAACAGGTAGTGATGAAGATGAAGACGAAGCTGAAACTGTAGAAGAAACTGCAGTAGAACCAGCAGCAGAATAATATAAGATGAAACTGCTTGTCGGCCTCGGTAATCCGGGCAACAAGTATAAGGAAACACGTCACAATATCGGTTTCCGTTTCCTTGATATGTTAGCAAAACATGAGGGGCTGCGTTTTGACGCGGCCCCTCGTTTTCATGCAGAGACTGCCACCTGGCATCATAAGGCAGATAAAATTATGCTGATTAAACCACAAACATTCATGAACAACAGTGGTGAATGCATTGGTGCTTTGGCGCGATATTATCAAATAGAAGAGAAAGATATCATTGTTGTCTATGATGATCTGGATCTACCCACACGCAAATTACGCATCAAGAAAGGCGGCGGCCACGGTGGTCACAATGGCTTGCGCTCGATGCATGCCCATTTACCAACATCTGATTATGTGCGCGTAAAAATTGGCATCAACCGCCCAGCTCACGGCGACATTTCAGATTGGGTGCTTGGCCGTGCAGATGAAGGAGATCGGGCTGATGAAGCGTGCGTCTTTAGCGCGCTGCTTAAAGAGATCGACAGCCTGCTGGCTGGTGACACGGACACCGCTGCAAACCGTATTCATCTGGCAATCAGTTCTGGTAAGGAGTAAAGGGTAAGAGGATAGTAACGCCTTTCCCCACATCTCTTCACCACCCACCCTTAACGAGGTTATAAAACATGGCATTAAGTATCGGAATCGTAGGACTACCTAACGTAGGCAAATCTACGCTGTTCAACGCATTAAATGGCGGGGGGGCTGAAGCAGCCAACTACCCGTTCTGCACCATTGATCCCAATGTTGGCATCGTGCAAGTACCTGATCCGCGCATGGATGCACTTGCAGAGATTGTTCAGCCGCAAGCGATGCAGCATGCCATTATCGAGTTTGTAGATATTGCCGGTCTGGTTGCAGGGGCGGCCAGTGGCGAAGGGCTGGGTAATAAGTTTTTGGCAAACATTCGTGAATGCGCTGCTATTGCCCATGTTGTGCGCTGTTTCGACGATGAAAACGTCACCCACGTGTCAGGCACTGTTGATCCACTATCGGATATCGAAGTGATTGATACAGAGCTGATGCTCAAAGATATGGAAACAGTACAAAAAGCGGTCATGCGCACAGAAAAACAGTGCAAATCAGGCAACAAAGAAGCCCAGAAGGTACTTGATTTACAGCAGAAGGTATTAAGCGGACTTGAAGATGGCACCACTGTACGCCGTCAAAATCTTAGCGCCGATGAATTAATCGCAATCAATGAACTATGCCTGTTAACAGTGAAACCGGTTCTCTATGTCACCAATGTTGATGATAGCGCACTACCTGATGGTAACACCTACGTTGAAAAGGTGCGTGCCTATGCCGAGCAGGAAAGTGCCGGTGTGGTTGTCGTATCAGCCCAGATCGAATCCGAACTGGCTGAAATGGATAAAGAATCACAAATAGAGTTCCTATCTGACCTGGGCATTACTGAACCGGGACTTAACACTGTCATCCGCGAAGCTTATACACTGCTTGATCTGATTTCCTATTTCACTGCCGGTGTGAAAGAGGTGCGTGCCTGGACTATTCACCGCGGCGATACGGCTCCCAAGGCTGCTGCAGTGATTCACAATGATTTTGAAAAAGGCTTTATTCGTGCAGAAACTATTGCTTATGAAGACTTCGTAGCACTTGGTGGAGAGGCCAAAGCCAAAGAGGCTGGTAAAATGAGACTTGAAGGAAAGGAGTACATCGTCAAGGATGGCGATGTAATGCACTTCAGATTCAACGTATAAGCTAAGTAAGCTAGATATAGGGGAGACACAACATGGACATCACAAAAATTCCTGCCGGCGATAATCCGCCTGAAGACATCAACGTGGTTATTGAAGTGCCACAGCATGGTGATCCGATAAAATATGAACTGGATAAAGAGTCCGGCGCCGTATTCGTTGATCGCTTTATGCATACCGCCATGCACTATCCGTGCAACTACGGCTTTATACCAAACACTTTGTCTGGCGATGGTGACCCGGCAGATGTGCTTGTGGTCTCTCAGTTCCCTCTGATTCCGGGCTGTGTGATTAACTGTCGCCCAATTGGCATACTGCTAATGGAAGATGAAGCGGGTATGGATGGCAAGATACTGGCAGTGCCTTCGGAAAAATTAAAACCTGTGAATTGTCGT
>JAUZQJ010000145.1 GCA_030951045.1 Mariprofundus sp. | reverse complement strand
AGTATCGAACATGCGCGAATTGCTGCCTGTATTGGAAGCGGTTGCACGTACTGGTAAACCTCTGTTGATCATCGCTGAAGATATCGAAGGCGAAGCGCTTGCTACCTTGGTAGTAAACAAAGTGCGTGGTGTTGTAAACGTAGCTGCTGTGAAAGCACCTGGTTTCGGCGATCGTCGTAAAGCGATGATGGAAGACATGGCTATCCTGACTGGTGGTAAAGTCATCTCTGAAGACCTCGGTCTGAAACTGGAAAACGTTACCCTGGAAGATCTGGGTACTGCTGCTTCAATCAAGATCACTAAAGATGCGACTACTATCGTTGACGGTACTGGCGACAAAGCAGCTATCGAAGGCCGTGTTGCGCTGATCCGCAAACAGGTTGAAGATTCTACTTCTGACTACGACAAAGAGAAAATGCAGGAACGTCTAGCCAAGTTGGCTGGTGGTGTTGCGGTGATCAAAGTCGGCGCAGCTACTGAAGTTGCAATGAAAGAAAAGAAAGAGCGTGTTGATGATGCACTGCATGCTACACGTGCAGCTGTTGAAGAAGGTATCGTTGCAGGTGGTGGTGTTGCACTGATTCGTGCGCGTGCTGCATTGGACAATGTGTCCGGTGATAATCACGATGAAGATACCGGTGTGAAAATCATTCGCCGTGCTATCGAAGAGCCTCTGCGTCAGATCGTTGCCAACTGCGGTGATGATGCATCTGTTGTTGTCAATGAAGTAGCCAAGAACGAAGGCCACTATGGTTATAATGCACAGACTGAAGAGTACGGCGATCTGGTGAAAATGGGTGTAATTGACCCGACTAAGGTTACCCGTTCAGCACTTCAATATGCTGCATCTATTGCTGGTCTGTTGATCACTACTGAAGCGATGATTGCTGATATCCCGGCACCAGAAGCTGCAGCTGGTGGCGCGCCTGATATGGGCGGCATGGGTGGTATGGGCGGCATGGGTATGTAAAACCAACTCTTCTGAGTTTGGTTTTATCTCAGTCGTTTTATTGCTGATGGTTAAAGAAGGGCGGTTCCGAAAGGGCCGCCCTTTTTGATGTTAAAAGAGGAAGTGTATTAAACCACTATTTGCTTAGCCCCTGTTGCATCAATGTTGCCAATAACGATGCGCCTTTGGCGATTTGTTCGTTGGAGGCAAACTCTTCAGGAGAGTGACTTTTGCCATGTTGGCAGGGTATGAAAATCATACCGACGGGCAGAGGTGTTTGATTGCTGCGGGTTTGTTGTGCCATGAGGGCTGCATCGTGCCATGCGCCGCTGGGTAGGGTGCTATAGCTGTACTTGAATGTGTCACAAATGCGTTGCATATCTGTCTGTAATGATTGATCCAGAGCTTTGACAGCATTGCTATTGCTGATGCTTTCAATCTTGGCACTTATCCCAAATGCTACAGCTGTATCTTGAATGGTCTGGATGGCTTTTTGTTTGTATCTGTTTAGCATAATATCATTACAACTGCGCAGTTCATAAGAGAAATATGCATAACCACTTACCTTGGATATGGCATTACTATACAGCTCGCTATCATGGCTGTTTTTCTCTGCATTGCTGTTGATATGGCCGATGGTTTGTACCAGATCAAGTCCGCTATCTTCTTCTTGATGAGTAAGAAACAGCGTATCCAGATTCACAAGTATATGGGCCAAAGCCAGATTGGCATCACGTCGGTACTCTTTGCCCATCGGTGTTGCACCGGAGTGATCAAATTCACCGTGTAGCGTGACCCAATCACGACTGGCTGCACGAATACCTGTGACGATACCAATATCCACGCCTTTTTTTTCCAGTACGATACCCTGCTCAATGTGCAGTTCCAGGTGTGCGGTAATCTGATCCAGTTCATTCTGTTTGATGGTGGGCTGACCTGATTCGATGAGACTAGGGTTTGCACCTTGTTTTCGCATGGCTTGCGCCAAAGAGCGACCGGCATGGCGTTTGTCTAATGCAGGTGCAGCTAGAGTTCCCAAAGCAGCGGAGGCACCGATAGAGGTGATGCCGAAACTGGCAGACTCTTCACCGCGCCAGATGCGCAACCTGAGGCCATGCGAACGTGGCTTTTGATGCAATGCCGCAATGGCTGTGAACCCAGCTACTACACCAGTGAGTCCATCAAAGTTGCCGCCGCCGGGCACGGTATCAACATGTGAACCGCACTCAATCCACTGCTCCTGCGTATCCGTTGTTTCAATAAACAGGTTTCCCGCTGCATCCCAGCGTACATTCAAGCCAGCTTGCTTAGCCTGCGTTTCAAAATAGATCATCACGGCTGTCTCTTCATCGGAATATGCGGCGCGATGAAAGCCTGCGCTCGGATGCTCGCCCAGTGCACCTATGCGGTTAAGCACAGCATAATGCTCTGCAATATCTTGTGCTGAGATGATCATGTCGTTTGTCATATGATCTCAGAGCCTATGCATGGCATGCAATTATTGAAGCAGATATCTAAAGATGCGCTGAAAAACTATGTCCATGTAGTTTTTCAGCACACAAAGGGAAAAGTGCGATTTTACCTTTGCTCAGAAACATCAAGCACTTACGTGCATGATTTTGGCAGGCCATTCATGGCCTGAGCGGATCCTCTGACTTTTTCAGAGAATCCCTGCATCACATAAAACTGACAGCGTTCATGATGATGCGCTAATCTTCGCATCCGCCAGAGAGCGGGTGAATCTGTACCACATGGAAGTGATGTATGAATGACAGGGAAGTCTCCTTATTGCATAAAGCGTGCATGCTGCTCGCTATGATTGGCTTGAATATCAGTAAAAAACAACGTCGCCTGTTTGATGTGTGGAATAGAGTAGATCCGGTTGATGCATGGGAAGTGTGGCGCAATAAAAGAATCATGGCACTTCAGGGTAATAGTAATCCATATGTAGGTAGATTTGCTGCCAGTGTGAAAACGCTAAAAAGAACTGAATGATTCAAATTATTACCTGATCTATTTTCGTCACTTGAAAACCGCTAATTGATCATGTGAGGGCTGTGCATATACTGTAATGTGCGAAATATTAATCGACCCGGGAGGCAAGCATGATCGAAGTTGAAATGAATATTAAACATTCGGTGCTCACTATCAGGCCGTTGGGACCGTTGAGCCAACATGATTTTGTTAAAGCAGCCGTGCTGGTTGATCCGCTTATTGCGAAAAATGGTGATCTGAGCGGTATAATTATCCAAGCCGAATCTTTTCCTGGCTGGCATGATTTTGCAGCCTTGCTTGAGCACTTTAAATTTATTCGGGATCATCATAAGTATGTAAAAAAAATTGCGGTGGTGTCAGATTCAAGTGTGCTGACTATCTTTCCCCATATTGCTGCTCACTTTGTCCGTGCTGAACTCAAACATTTCCACTTTGATGCATATGATGAAGCCATGGCATGGATTATCATTGTTGATGAGGAGGGAGCATGAGCAACGAGAGTTACAGGGAGCAAGCATTAAAACTCTACCCATGGGTGTGTGGTCGCTGTGGCCGGGACTTTGCTGGCAAACAGCTACGGGAACTCACAGTCCATCATAAGGATCATAATCACAGCAATAATCCACCGGATGGCAGCAACTGGGAACTACTCTGTATTTACTGCCATGATAATGAACATCAGCGTTATATGGAGGCAGATGCGCAGGGTTCATTGCAGCGAGATGAGGAAACGGGGTCGACATTTAAAGGGCTGGCCGGGCTCAAGGATCTATTAAACAGTAGCGATAAATGACGCTGACTTGACGATTACTGTTGTCCTTAGAGAAATGTGTGTTGATGAGATTGGTTGATTGCATCATAAATGCGTTTGAAATGATGTGATTTTGAGATCTGTCTTTCCCCATGAATACTATCGCGTTAGTATCCGCAAAATTGATGGGTGAGTTGTGAACTTACCCTTTTTTTGTGTCTGAAACAGATTGTTTGAAATAAGGTTGTTTGGAAATAGATTATTTAGATAGCTTGTCTGAATGAGGTGTTTGCAACTGAATCCTTCCATGTATAGGAGTTGAATTAAACGCATGCCACGTAGAAATGATATTCAATCCATTATGATTTTAGGAGCTGGTCCAATTGTTATTGGTCAAGCTTGTGAATTCGATTATTCAGGCGTCCAAGCCTGTAAAGCCCTCAAAGAAGAAGGGTTCCGGGTAATTCTGGTGAACTCAAACCCGGCGACTATTATGACTGACCCGGAATTTGCCGACGCTACCTATATCGAGCCGGTGACCTGGGAAGTAGTCGCAAGTATTATCGAGAAAGAACGGCCAGATGCGATTTTGCCAACCATGGGCGGGCAGACCGCACTGAATTGCGCACTCTCGTTGAATAAGCACGGCATCCTTGAAAAGTTTGGTGTGCAGTTGATTGGTGCGCAGCCTGATGCCATTGATAAAGCCGAAGATCGGGAACGTTTTAAACGGGCAATGGATGATCTTGGACTGGAAATGGCGCGTGGTGGCTTTGGTCACTCGATGCAGGAGTCGCGAGAAATTGCGGCAAACATCGGATACCCGATTATTATCCGCCCATCCTTCACGCTCGGTGGTTCCGGTGGTGGTATCGCATACAACCCTGAAGAGTTTGAACAGATTGCGGCATCCGGTCTGGATGCTTCTCCGACTGATGAAATTCTGATTGAAGAATCCATCATTGGTTGGAAAGAGTATGAGATGGAAGTGATGCGCGATCACGCCGATAACTGTGTGATCATCTGTTCGATTGAAAATTTGGATGCTATGGGTGTGCATACTGGTGATTCGATTACTGTTGCTCCAGCCCAAACACTGACCGATAAAGAATATCAGCGCATGCGTGATGCATCGATTGCGATCCTGCGTGAAATTGGCGTGGAAACTGGCGGCTCCAATGTGCAGTTCGCAGTGAATCCGAAAGATGGTCGCCTGATTGTTATTGAGATGAATCCGCGTGTGTCGCGTTCGTCAGCGCTTGCTTCAAAAGCTACCGGTTTTCCGATTGCCAAAATCGCGGCCAAGTTGGCAGTGGGTTATACACTGGATGAAATCCGCAATGATATTACCGGTGAAACCTATGCCGCATTTGAACCAACGATTGATTATGTGGTTACCAAACTGCCGCGTTTTGCCTTTGAGAAGTTCCCCGGTGCAGATGCGCGTCTGACTACACAGATGAAATCAGTGGGTGAAGTGATGGCCATTGGCCGTTCATTCACTGAAAGCCTTGGTAAAGCCATGCGTGGCTTGGAAGTAAGCTCTTGTGGTTTTGATAAACAGGTGCCGGATGATGTTGATGCGGCTGCTTTTTTTCAGGAGATGTTAGCAGTACCGGGTGCCGAACGTTTGTGGTGGGTAGGTGAAGCACTCAGAGCTGGCTGGTCAGAACAGAAAGTATTTGAAGTGACCCATATCGATCCATGGTTTGTACGTGAAATTGCTACTGTGATTGCCATGGAAGAATCATTGGCAGGTCGTAAGGTGGATGCGCTTTCTGCCGTTGAGTGGAAACAGCTCAAGCGAGAAGGCCTCTCAGATATGCGTCTGGCGATGTTGCTGGGTTGCGATGAAAGTGCGGTGCGTTCAACACGATCTGCTGCCGGTGTGAATCCTGTCTTTAAGCGCGTGGATACCTGTGCGGCTGAGTTTGAAGCGAAAACACCATATCTTTATTCAGCTTATGAAGATGAGTGTGAAGCTGCTCCGACTGATAAGAAGAAAATCATGGTGCTTGGTGGTGGTCCGAATCGTATTGGACAGGGCATTGAGTTTGATTATTGCTGTGTACATGCAGCATTTGCACTCTCTGATGATGGATATGAAACTATCATGGTCAACTGTAATCCTGAAACGGTCTCTACCGATTATGACACATCCGATCGCCTCTATTTTGAGCCACTGACGTTTGAAGATGTGATGGCCATTGTTGATGTGGAGAAGCCTGTCGGTGTGATTGTGCAGTTTGGTGGTCAGACACCATTGAAATTAGCAGAATCACTGGAAGCTGCCGGTGTGCCAATTATCGGTACGAGTCCTGATATGATCGATCTGGCAGAAGATCGTGAACGTTTTCAACAGCTGTTGCATGATCTTGAATTGAAGCAACCTGAAAATGGCACTGCCCGTTCAACTGAAGAAGCTGTCGCTGTTGCGTGTGAAATCGGTTATCCGGTTGTTGTGCGTCCTTCATATGTACTCGGTGGTCGTGCGATGCAAATCGTTCACAATGAGAAGGGTCTGCTGCGCTATATGAAAGAGGCTGTGCAGGCATCCCCCGATCATCCGGTGCTACTGGATCGTTTCTTAAACGCTGCCATTGAATTGGATGTGGATGCTCTGGTTGATGGTGAGCGTGTTGTCATGGGTGGCATTATGGAACATATCGAGGAAGCCGGTGTGCATTCCGGTGATTCTGCATGTTGTCTGCCGCCACACTCTATTTCAGATAGCATTATTGAAGAAGTAACGCGTCAAACCAAGGCTTTGGGTCTGGCTCTGAATGTGAAGGGCTTAATGAATATTCAATTCGCTGTTCAGGGTGAAGTGATCTATGTGCTGGAAGTGAACCCGCGTGCCAGTCGTACCGTACCATTTGTATCCAAAGCGACAGGTAAGCCGTTGGCCAAGATAGCGGCGCGTATTATGGTGGGCCAGTCACTGGCTGAGCAGGGCATTGATGAGATTCCTCAGCCAAAATATTTCCGTGCGGTTAAAGAAGCAGTGTTCCCGTTTGTAAAATTCCGTGGCGCTGATTCGCTGCTCAGTCCGGAAATGAAGTCCACCGGTGAAGTGATGGGTATTTCTGAAACCTTTACCGCTGCATTTTCTAAAGCGCAGCTCGGTGCTGGTGTGTTGTTGCCGGAGTCTGGGCGTGCATTTATTTCGGTGCGTGAAGCAGATAAAGCTGATGCAGTTGAAATTGCGCGTGTTCTTGCAGATGCCGGATTTGATTTATTGGCAACCAGTGGCACACATCAGGCATTAACAGACGCGGGTTTAGCATCAGAGAGTGTTGCGAAAGTAACCGATGGTATGCGCCCACACATTGTTGACCGTTTGCTTAGTGATGATGTGAGTCTGGTGATCAATACTACCGAGGGCGAGCAGGCTATTAAAGATTCCAAGTCTATTCGACAGGCAACATTGGATCGCGGTATTGCCTATTTCACTACCATGGCTGGAGGGCTTGCAGCAGCACAGGCTATTGTAGGGCAATCAGATGTAACGGTTGTGAAAAGTATTCAGGAATATCATTCATTACATTGATTAAATAGAAATATCATAGAGGAAAGAGGTAAGGCAAAATATGGAACGAGTGCCAATGACTAGGCAGGGCGCGGAAGCCTTGAAAGTGACTATCGCGTATTTGAAAGGTGAAAAAAGGCACAAAATTGTGGCTACAATTGAAGAAGCACGCGCACATGGTGATTTGTCAGAAAATGCCGAATACCATGCAGCGAAAGAAGAGCAGGGCATGAATGAAGCGCGCTTGAAAGATCTCGAAGACAAGATTGCGCGCGCTCAGATTATTGACCCTGCATCCATTACATCTGACAAAATTGTATTTGGTGCAACTGTTAAATTACTTGATATGAATGAAGAAACTGAAATTATTTACCAGATAGTCGGTGTTGATGAAGCCGATATTGAACAGGGTAAAATTTCTATTACTTCACCGATTTCCCGTGCCTTGATCGGCAAAGAAGAGGGTGATGTGGCTGCGGTGCAAGCACCACGTGGTGAACGCGAGTATGAAATTCAGTCCATTGAATATATTTAATTTGGCCCATTCATGGGTCTCCCTCGTAGGTAGTCGGGGGATTACATTAAGATGATATCGGGTGATTGTATTCGTATTGGTGCAGTTCGCTTGTGTCTGGCTCTGATTCTGGGGTTGCTGGTCGTATCCGGTTATGTGGTGGTGCCAGTGTTGTTTGCCAAAGCTGGTTCTACCACGCTGGCCGGATCACTGGCCGGAGATGTGTTCCATATGGCCAATACAAGCATTCTCATTCTGGTTGCTACTGTCGCAGTTTTTTGGTTGCGTATGAAGAAATCCGGCGCGGAAATTGGCAAGCTGCGCTGGTTACCTCTTATCGTAGTGCTATTGATGGTAGTGGGGAATGAGTTTGGTGTGTCACCTATCATTGCTGATCTCAAAGCACAGGCTGGCCCTATAGATGCACTGGCCAAGAGTGATCCGCAACGGGTTATGTTTGGTCTATGGCATGGAGTAAGTGCAGTGTTTCATCTGATCGCTTCGTTATCAGCGGCTCTATTGGTTGCTGCGGGTGTTATGCGAACGCCCCAGCTTTCTCCGCGCTGATGGCAATTATTTCCGCTTGGTTGCGCAACCGATTGTCAGATACCGAATTGGTGATGTTGTTATCATCATTGTTGGTAATCTTTGTTCTGCTTATTTTTACAGCGCCTGTTCTGGCTCCGGTATTATTAGCGATTGCTATGGCCTATGTGCTCGATGGTGTTGTTGAATTGTTCGGGCGTTGCAAATTGCCTCGTATGTTGGCGATTGGGGTGGCTGGTGGTGGTGCCATGTTGATGCTGATGTTCACCATCCTGGCGGTATTACCACTGTTAACGGAGCAGGTTGGGCGGCTGGTTTCTCATGCTCCACAGTATGTGCAATCGATGCGCGACATGTTACAACAGTTGCAGGCCAATCATGCGGAGTGGATTAATCCAATCTATATCCAGAAATTGATTGCCGCAGTAGCGGCACAACTGCAGGAGTGGGGCGGGGCACTGTTAACCATCTCCATCGCATCTATTCCGGGCATGATTACCTTGCTGGTCTATGCGGTACTGGTGCCGGTGATGGTGTTCTTTTTTCTGAAAGATAAAGAGGTCATTATCTCCTGGGGGCAGCAGTTTTTACCATCGAATCGCACCTTGTTGCAGCGCGTCTGGTCTGAACTGGATACTCAAATTGGTAACTATATTCGTGGAAAGTTCTGGGAGGCTTTGATTGTTTCGGTATCAATGTGGCGTGTTTATTGGTGGATGGGGCATGAATATGCACTGCTTTTGGCTGAGTTGACGGGCATTTCTGTCTGGATTCCATTTGTTGGTGCTGCCGTGGTTACTTTTCCGGTTATTCTGCTGTCGTTCTTTCAATGGGGTTGGACGGATACGATGGCGTATGCAGTCATGGCCTATGCTATTGTTCAGACAATTGATGCTAATATAGTGGTGCCCTGGTTGTTTTCAGAGATTGTTAATCTGCATCCGGTAGCCATTATCGTGGCAATTCTGGTCTTTGGCAGTCTATGGGGGATTATTGGCGTGATAATTGCCATACCGATGGCTGCCTTGGTGAAAAGCGTGGTTTCTATTGTGTTGGAAAGACGTTCTGACTTTGTCAGCGTGGAAACAGAGTAAAAGTAATGCTGAAAAAACTACGTCCATGTAAATTTCAGCAGGCAAAGAAAAAGTGCGATTTTTCATTTGCTTACAAAATCAAACACTCGCGTGCATGATTTTGGCAGGCCGTCCATGGCCTGCGCGGAGACTCTGAGTTTTTTCAGAGTATCCTTAGATTGACAGGGGCTGGGTGGCTTTTAGCTTGGCAGCCTTATTACGGGCTAACGCATTGTATTATGAGAAGAGGATTAGAGCATGAATGATAAAACATCTGAAAAGGTCACTGTGATGCCTGAAGAGAATGCCCCATTGAAAGAAGAGATGGATGAACTCAAACGTGAAATGCGTTCGGCGAAATGGTCTGATTGGGCTCAGTCTCACAAAAATGAGATGATTGGTGCAGTAGCGGCATTGGTGATTGTGTTGATGCTCAGTGGTATGTGGATTGAGCGACAGCGCGCCCAGAGTGAAACTGCGGCAACCTTGTATCAACAGGCCATTAATGCAACGGATAACAGTGAGAAGAAGGCATTGCTTGAGAGTGTGATTAAAAAGTTCACATCCAATAGTTATGCTGCACTGGCCAGTATGCAGTTGGCACGCGTGGATTCGACCAATGCTGAAAAACATCTGCAGAGACTGCTTCAACATGGTAAGGTCATGGAAGAGTGGGCATGGCAGGCGCGTCTGGATTTGGCTGAAATTAAAATTGCTAATGGCGATAAAGCTGCCGCAAAAGCCTTGTTGGAGCAGGTTGTAGGTAAACAATATCAGCAATTGCGTTATTATCTATTGGCTACATTGACTGATGATGCGGCTGAAAAAACAACGCTATTACAGAAAGCTCTAGATGCTGTGTCCAATGATGCTGTGCTGAAACAGAAGATTGAAACCTTGCTGCCTCAGCAAGCAGCCTGATTCAGGTATCCGATGTCATTAGCTATACGTACTTCTTTAATCGCACTCTCCAGTGTGATGATGTTGTCGGCCTGTTCGACAATGTCATCATTATGGTCAGATCAGGCAGAAACTGAAAATGTGAAATCACAGACGACTACCTTAATGGATAGCAAGCACGGCAATGCTCCATCTAACGGTAGTGATGTCGCTACAGCCTCTGGATCCATTGATCTGGTGTGGAGTAATAATGTAGATCAGCGCAAACCTGCTTCTCCAATGGGCTTTAGTGTGCCTACTGCGGTGCAGACCCCGGCTGGTGAACGCATTATTGTCGGTGGTCAGGATTACCGTGTGCGTATTTATAATGCGCAGGGTAGTGAATTGAACCGGATTGCACTCAATGAAGCTTGTGAATCGGCTGCATTGCAGATGTCGAATGGTCTTGTGATTGTTGGTGATCTGGGTGGAACAATTTACGCCCTGGATATAGATCAGGCTAAAGTGATCTGGTCTGTGGGTCTGTCAGCGGCGCTGATTGGCAGTCCGATTGCTTACGGTGATGGTTTTATTATTCAGACATCGAATAATCAGCTTTATCGCTTTAGTCATGATGGTAAAAAAATATGGAGTTATTCGGACGCGCTTGGTGGCTTGAGTATGCATTTATCGCCGTCTCCGGTTGTTTATAAAGGACGTGTCTTTGCAGCGCTGAGTAATGGTGATGTGGTCGCATTGAATGCGGATACGGGTAGTTTTATCTGGAAACGCCAGCTGTTATTGAGCAATAAAGCATCGGTAATGAGCGAATTGAAAGTGCCAGTTGCGATGCCTTTGTTGATCACTGCTAAGCAATCCGGTCGTGATGAAGATGTGTTGCTGGTTCCTGTGTTTCAGGGTCAGTTGTCATTCCTCTCTATGCTCGATGGAAGTACATTGAGCAATCGTAATATTTCATCCAAATCATCACCCCTATTGGTTGGTAATCAGGTGTTTGTTGCCGACACATCGGGCGCATTAAGTGCTTTGAATGCCCTGGATGGTGAAACGACCTGGAAACAGCAGTTGAGTGATGGTGAATTGACTGGCCCGGTGTTGTGGCAGGGCAGTCTATGGGTAGCCGATGATCAGGCTACGGTTTATCGCCTGAGCCAGACAGGTAAATTATTAGCCAGCAAAGATCTGGATGGGCGTATTGATCGTTCTCCTGTAGTTGGTAAAAATGGTATATTGGTGCGCAATAATCTGGGCTCCATCTACATGCTGCGTTAAAGCGTAGCTGGAAGGTATATTTTGACTGAAGACAAGAATGAAAAGTTCACTGGTGAGATTGGTGAGCATAAGGTGGCCCGACTCCCTGTCGTAGCGATTGTGGGCCGTCCTAATGTCGGTAAGTCGACCCTGTTCAATCGACTGGTGGGTAAACGCAAGGCGATCGTTGGCGACCGCCCCGGTGTGACGGTGGATAGGCTTGAATCAGAATGCGGATTTGGTGAACGTGAAGTGGTGCTGGTGGATACTGGCGGCATTGGTGAAGGCACACATGATGTGATGCAGCCAGCCATTGATGCTCAGGTTGAAGCAGCCCTTGCAGTGGCTGAAGTGGTGCTGTTTGTGGTTGATGCGCAAGCGGGTTCTACTCCTATTGATGATGCCATTGCCGATAAACTGCGACGTCAGCATATGCCGGTGTTGGTGGTTGCAAATAAAGCCGAAAAGCCGGGTAGTGAAGTGGAATTTTTCAGGCTTGGTATGGGTGATCCGATTGCTGTATCTGCCGCGCATGGTGAAGGTATTCGCCGCTTGGCAGATCTCGTTGAACGGGTTATTCCTGAGGCCCACGGTGATTTTTTATCGGATGCTGAGTGTAATATGCTCGCGTCAGTTGCCGTAATCGGGCGTCCGAATGTGGGAAAATCCACGCTGATCAATGCATGGTTGGGTCGTGATCGCATGGTCGTTAGTGATATTGCAGGTACCACGCGTGATGCGATTGATAGCACCGTACCGTTTAAGGATGGAACTGTGCGCTTGGTGGATACCGCTGGTCAGCGCAAACATGGTCGCCTCTCCGATATTATTGAGTTTGTAGCGCGTGTAAAAGCTGTGCAGGCATTCAAACGTGCCGATGTGGCCGTGATGTTACTCGATGGTGGCGAAGGTATTGTTGAGCAGGATATGCGTTTGATGCAGTTGGCTCAGGATGAAGGCTGTGCGCTTATCGTCGCAGTGAATAAACTTGATCTGCTTACATCGGAAGAGTGGAAATATTATGCCGAGCGTTTGAATTACAGGATGCGTGGTATGGCGGATATTCCTGTTCACCGTATTACAGCCAGCCGTCTAAAAGGTGTTAAACGCCTGCTTGAAGAAGCAGTCAAAGCAGCTGGGCGCAATAAATTTGAAATTGGTACTGGCCCGCTCAACCGCTGGCTTACCGATGCTCAGGAAACACAGCATCCACCATCTGATGGCGGTTCACTGGTGCGCTTGAAATATGCCTCTCAGATTGGCAGTTGTCCGCCGAGCATTAAAATTTTCTGTAACCGGCCGCAGGGATTGAAAACCAGTTATAAACGTTACCTGGAACAGTCATTTAGAAAGACTTTTGCGCTGACCGGTGTACCAATACGGTTTACATTCTCAGCCAGTAAAAATCCGTATCAAACAGATACAAGACCGAGCCTTAAAAAATCAGCAGAAAAAAGGTCCGGTCATAAAAAATCGCATCAATCAGATAAAAGGCATAAGTAGCTTTGCGCAGCTTTGAAGAAACGCGAACGGTCAACTGTTCGGTTGATGAAATGTTTGATATCGTCTTGGATATCGAGGCATATCCGATGTTTCTTCCATGGGTTGCTGGTGCAACATTATTAACAAAAGAGTCGGGTGAACTAACCGCAGAGTTGATTGCTGATCTGGCAGGTTCCCGTCATAGTTTTCAAACGATTGATCGTTTTGTAACCAATAAATTGATTGAAATTCGCCTGCTGGAAGGGCCTTTCCGTTTTTTGGAAAGTATCTGGACCTTTGATGCTATGGATGGTGGTACCTGTAGGGTGCATTTCTCTATCGAGTTTGAATTTCGCAGTATGATGCTTGACCTGGTGGCCAGTCCTATTTTTTCTACCGCATGTAAATCGATGGTGTCTGCATTTGAAAAACGCGCTATTGAACTTAAACCAATTGCAGAGGGAAGCTGATGCATGTATCTGTAATCTATGCCTTGCCGCAAGAACAATTTATTGAAGAATTGGATGTGGCTGAAGGGACAACAGCCGAAGAAGCAGTGCTGATGTCCGGTTTGATGGATAAACACCCTGAGATCGATCTGAAGGTCAATAAACTGGGTATCTTTGCCAAGCTGGCAAAAGGCACGCAGGAACTTAAAACAGGTGATCGTGTTGAGATCTACCGTGCTCTGCCTGCCAAACCGCGCAATGCCCATGCTGCAGATGATAAAAAAGAGCGCATCCGTGCCAGAAAAGCTTCCCGCGCCGTTCCTAAATAAGTACAGCTACCTTTTGAGCTGCGGGCTATGATTGGTTGCCTTAAATATTTACTGACTGCTCGCTATCATATTGAAATAGATAAAACTAAATGCGTATATTGATTGCTCCTGATTCATTTAAAGGGTCGCTGACTTCGAGTCAGGCTGCTGCAGCCATGGAGGCTGGCATCACTTCGGTGAGGCCTGATGTGGAAATAATCACTATGCCGCTGGCCGATGGTGGTGAGGGCACTCGGGATATTTTTCAAAACCTCTATGGTGGTGTGGTGACACATGACATACTGTTTTTTGATGATCATGGTCGATCCTCTGCCTTGATCGAATGTGCTACGTTGATTGGTTTGAATTTGCCATCCATGCAAAAAAATAATGTGTTTGAACGTGGCAGTAGTCCCCTTGGAAGAAGCTTGCTGACAGCATTACAGTCGGGTGTGCTGGATGTACGGATTGCGTTGGGTGGCAGTGCTACAGTAGATGGTGGTCTGGGCCTGTTGATGGCATTGGGGTGTCGCGTACTGGATGCTGATGGGTTGCCAGTTTCTGCTGATTTGAATGGATTAATGCAGGCAAGAAGCATTGAAACAGGTGGGTTGAAGGCACTACTCAAGGATGTATTGATCACTATCTTGTCTGATGTGCAGAATCCGTTGTGTGGACAAGATGGGACTGTTTGTATGTACGGAGCCCAGAAGGGTATAAAAACCGCTCAAATATCATCTGTCGATGCTGCAATGCGGCAATGGGGGGCTTTGTGTGAGAAAGTACTTGGACTTTCAGTCCATGAATCTGCAGGAGCAGGTGCTGCTGGCGGTATTGGTTTTGCGATACAATTGTTGGGGAACTTCTGCGATGTGAAGCGTGTGTCAGGTGCTGAACAGGTAATGTGTGCCAGCCACTTTGATCAGTTGGTGAACACGGTGGATTGGGTTCTGACCGGTGAAGGGCGCAGTGATGCGCAGACCTTGCAGGGAAAGTTGCCGTTTATGGTGGCGCAACAGGCAAACAAGGCTGGTGTGCCTAGCGTACTGATTGCCGGGAAAATATCAGATGATCAGACATTGCAGGACTATTTCACACAGATGATCAGCGCCACTCCTGAAGGTGTGTCCATAGCGCAGGCTATGCCGCGTGCTGAGGCGTATCTGGAAGATGCTGCGGCGCGCTGGGCGAAGGAGGCGTTATCATGATTGAGTTTCCTGATCCCTCACATGCCGATGAAAATGGTTTGCTGGCAGCCGGTGGAGATTTGCAGCCTCAAACACTATTGGCGGCGTATGCCAAAGGAATATTCCCATGGTATGCCGAAAATCAACCGATTATGTGGTGGTCACCTGATCCGCGCATGGTGCTGTTCCCTGCCGAGTTTCACTGTTCAAAACGACTGGCGCGCCGTATTCGGCAGGATATTTATACGGTCTCTTATGATGAGGGTTTTGATGCGGTGATTGCTACATGTGCTGAGATTCCGCGCAAAGAGCAAGATGGCACATGGATATTGCCTGAAATGCTCGCAGCTTATCGTCGTATGCATGAGCTTGGCCACGCCCATTCGGTCGAAGTGTGGGAAGATGACGCGCTGGTTGGTGGCTTATACGGCGTGTTGTATAATCAGATATTTTTTGCCGAGTCGATGTTCAGTAAACGTATTGATGCATCAAAAGTGGCGCTGGCCACACTGTGTGAGATTGGCTTGCGGGAAAAGTGGAAGCTGATTGATTGCCAGTTTCACACCGATCATCTGCAAAGTCTTGGCGCACGAGAAATTTCGCGCGATGAATTTATAAGCCGGATCACTTGCGAATAGTGAGTAAGTTTTATGAACCATAACGCGTTGAATGAGGGGATGGAGTGAAACGGAAGTCCCTCGCCATGTTCTTTGCTTAACCTTTTTCATAATGATATTTACAGGCAATCACTGTGATATGAGTGTCATTAACGGCGTAAACCAATCGATTAGCATCATCAATTCTGCGTGACCAGAAACCTGCCAGATTTTCTTTCAATGCCTCTGGCTTTCCAATGCCTGAAAAAGGACTCCGAAGTGTATCGTCGATCAACCTATTGATGCGTTTCAATGTTTTTCTATCTTGTCCCTGCCAGTACAGATAATCTGACCATGCGGCATCGGTCCAGGCTAAATGTCTCATTCGCTCAATAAATCTTTTTCTTGCGCTTTTCCTTGTCTGAATTGTTCAATGGATTTGCTTAGATGCTCCGCATTTGCGGGCGATTTTAGCAAATAAACTGTTTCCATCAGGCTATTGTAGTAATCCAATGACATGACAACTGCATCTTCACTGTCTCGTCTTGTAATGACAGTGCAGTCAGCGTCATCTATGACGTGATTCAATACAGATTTAAGATTATTCCTTGCTTCAGTAAATGAGACTATATTCATTTTCAGCACCTCACATGTACAACTTATAGGGCAAGTGTAGGACTTGCAGTATGTTGTGCAACTTATTGTACATGTTGAATGGTTTCATCATATAAGGTTAATGGGTTTTAAGGGGCGCCATGCGCAGTCAGTTTAGGAGACATAACACCTGATAAGTTGATGGTTATGGAATTGAGTATTGCGTCCCTAGAATTTGCGAAGTTCTCATTGTCAGATCAAGTCAGAACTAATACAAATAATTATTAAGTGAACGAAATGTTATTGCTGTGTTGCTTCATTGCAAAAGCGGGTAGGTTGAGATGACAATTGGGAAGCTATATTTATTTTCTGAATTAGAAGGAAGACAATATGAGTTTGAAAAATAATCGTGAACAACTGGTCAAAACAGCGGTGCAGGGGGCTGTGGCACCGGCGCATCAATGGGCGCCGTTTGAAGTGGGGGCCGCAGGCGAAATCTTTGCCTGGCCATCGACTGGCGGTATCACTTATAACGTGAAAATGCATAAAAGGTTCTCTGTCGTGATAGTGAGGCTGATATGCGTGTAGCCTGTGTTCAGATGTGCTCCGGCATTAATCGCGATGAGAACCTTGCCACAGTGGAAAGGCTGTTGGATCAGGCGGGCGAGCAGGGGGCAGAGCTGGTTGTGTTGCCAGAGACGTTCTCATTTATGGGCGGATCTGAAGCCGAGAAACGTGTCATGGCTGAGTCGCAGTCAGAATCAATAGTGTTGAATTTTTTATCTGAACAAGCAGCCAAACATAAGATGATGATAGTTGGCGGCTCAGTGCTGTTTAAAAGTGAATCGAATCAGATTCGTAATGCATGCCCTGTATTTGACGCAAAAGGATCATTGTTGGCGGTGTACGATAAGATGCATCTCTTTGATATGGATTATGAAGGCGAGGTTTATCATGAGTCCGACTTGATCAAAGCAGGTAATCTTCCTGTATCAATACCGGTCGGTGCTTTTAAGGCTGGTTTGAGCATCTGTTATGATCTTCGTTTTCCGGAACTGTTTCGTCATTATATCGAAGATGACTGTGATCTGTTGTGTAATGTGGCTGCATTTACAGCGGTGACCGGACGTGTGCATTGGCAGGTATTGTTACAAGCCAGAGCCATCGAAAACCAATCTTATGTGCTGGCTTCTGCACAGGCTGGAACTCATCCGGACGGGCGACAAACGTGGGGGCATAGTATGGTCATAGACCCATGGGGAAGGGTGCTTTGTGAGCTGGCCGAAGGTGAGGGTGTGATCGTGGCAGATTTATCGAAAAAATATCTGGAGCAGGTGCGAAAATCACTGCCTTCTTTGCAGCATCGCCGCCTGTAAGTTGGATGGATTGCAGGCTTGATTTGTGCATAAAATTGCTTGACTCTGTCCAACGCCTTGCGTTTAAAGGGCTTTTTCCACTATCCACAGAAGCTGTGGATAACTTAGTGGATAACAATCCGGTTTGTTATAAGTAGCTTGCCTGTCTGAATACGTTACCCTGTATGCCTAAAATATAAGCAGTATAATAAGTTTATTTAAATCATATATTTACAATATTAATATAATGTTAATTTTAGCGTATGGCTGTAATTGTTAAAGAACCTTAATCAGCTTGTTGTGGCGGTGGATAGTTTTCCTTATTTCAATGAATTCAGTTGTCTGAGTGCTTCAAAGGTAACGATTGAACATGCCGATGAGAGATTCAGCGATCTAACCGGTGCATCCTTGCGCATGGGGATGGTTAAGCTCTCTAGGTCACCTAACACTTCGGCGCTGAGTCCGCGTGTCTCTGGCCCGAAAACCAGCACATCACCGGCTTGGAAATTGGCATCCCAATAGCTGTTTTCGACCTTGGAGCTCAGGCCGTACCAGTTGCGACCCTGACCTATTGCAAGGCGAGCTTCCTGCCAGTTCTGATGCTCTTGAACATCCATGTATTGCCAGTAATCAAGGCCTGCTCGTCTGAGCTGTTTATCGGTGATTTCAAAACCCAGCGGATGAATGAGGTGCAGCTTGCAACCGGTGCAGGCGCATAGTCGTGCAATGTTCCCGGTGTTCGGAGGGATTTCAGGCTCAAAGAGAACGATGTGTAAAGGTGTTTTCATGATTACCCAAGACTTAGTCAGCCACAGTAAGAGTGCAACTATCGGTATCTTTAACGGGGCTAAGATGACTTTTTACAAGGTCAGCGAATGTAATAAGTGTTGAATGCTTACTGCTCGTGTTGCCAGTTGCGAATGGCATCTATGGTTTCATCGTGTTCTGGTAACTTTTCCAGGTCAGGCACAAACACATTCATGTTTGAAGACTTTAAATGCTCTAACCAACCAGCCAGAAATTGACGGTAATGATCATCCATCATCTGCGCGTTGGCAGCAGCTATTGGGCCAATATAATCTTCACTGGAAGCGATCTCTCCACGCACAGCGATATCGAGGTTATTCATGATTGAAGTCTGTTGTGTGTTTAGTGCTTTGAATTGGCCTGCAATGTTGAGATAGACCAGCCAAGGGATGCCTGCTTGAAGCTGTTTGAAGCAGGCTAGCATTTGTGCTTTGTCGGGTAGTGCGGCAGAAGACAAGCGGTGCAGTACAGTATGCGCATATGTACCGCGCATTAAGAAATCGAATCGTCCGGCCTTCTTCTGCGCGGTGAAAACAAGCGCCTTGTCTTTTTTGAGTTTAAGATTGATCCAGGCTTCGGCAGATTTTTTATCTGTAATACGGGCATCACCAGCTTGTAGTGCTTCCGCGTAGATGCATGGGCGCCACTGTTGATTATCCTGTAAACGCCAGGCATTGGCCCCGGACGGGGACAGTGCATCAATGGAGAAGCAGAACATCATGATAGTTCATCAGCCTTGAATGGTGTGATAGTGGGGAGGCCTGTTTTTGGATTTAAGTGCAGGCATATTTGCCCGCGCAGCAGTTTCAACAGATCGTCACCTACAAGTTCATAGCGCCAGCCTTGCAGGCAGGCAAGCTCTGGTGGTTCAGCTTTACAGCGATGACCCCATGAGGCTAGCTCAGAGAGATCCGATTTACTCGATAGAATAGATGCGGATATTTCACCCTCTTCAGCTTTAAGACGCACCAACGTATCAAGCATCTCTAATCTGAGGTCGGTGCCGGCATGGTTGTGTCGGCGTGCCTGTTGTTTAGGCCAATTGGCTTCATCGGAGTCCATACCCTGTTGCCAAACTTGAATAATTTCCTCGCCAAAACGTTTGACGAAGCCTGCATTGATGCCGCGCATGCGGGTCATGCAGTCCATGTCTAAAGCATCACGACGGGCAATTTCAAGCAAGGGTTCATCTGCAATCATGCGGCGGCGTGGGATATCTCTTTTACTTGCCATGCGTTCACGCCATGCGGCCAGTTCACGCAAAGTGGCAAGGTTGCGGCCTTTGAGTTTATTGACACCTTTGACACGCCAGAAAACGGTTGATTCATCATATGCATAGGTGGCGGGGTTGGTGAGGACGCTTTGTTCCTCATCCAGCCACAAGGTGCGGCCAGTGGCTTCCAGGCGTTGCTGTAGGTGTTGATACACCGGCATGAGCCAGATGACATCATCAGCGGCGTATTCAAGTTGTTTTGCAGTGAGTGGGCGTGCCTTCCAGTCTGTGAATGATTCACCTTTTGCCAATGCCTTCTTCGTAATGCGTTGCACCAGATTGCCAAAACCGACCTGTTGTCCATAGCCCAACAGCGCAGCGGCAACCTGGGTATCAAACAGCGGGGTGGGCAGACGGCCCGATTCTTTGACGAATATTTCAATGTCCTGACGGCCTGCATGAAACACTTTTAAAACATCTGGATTGCAAAGGATATCCCAAAGCGGAGATAGGTCTTCAATACCGATGGGGTCGATGATCCAGCACTGACCATTACCGTATATCTGCATTAGCGCAAATTCAGCATAGTAGGTGGATTCTCGATGAAATTCGGTATCGATGCATAGCACCTGACATGACGCCATATCAGAACAGGCGGATACGAGTAGTGCATTTGTGTTAATGAATGGAATGGTAGGTGATTTGGACATGCCGACACACTATCAATGCCGATGCTGTAATAACACCATCGGCTATTATTGGCCGAAGGCATTGTTCTTTGTGAGGCAGATGAATTAATTTTTTTATTGGTGACCTGGATCACAAACAACATGAACATTATACGCTAGTGTTGCCGACTTTATGAATAAAATTCCAGTTGCAGGGGTAAACATGAAAATGAAATTGTTATGGGCAACGTTGCCGATATTGATGTTATCAGCACAGACAGGAATTGCTTCAAGCATGAGTAAGGGCGTTCAGACACCGCTCTATTCCGTATCTCCACTGATTGTAAAAAAAGGTGTGGATAGCAATTACCCTTCAGTGGCGGGTGATTTTTTAGTATTCAGTACGGGTGATGGCAGTGAATATCGTGTGGAACGTGTTTCAAAACATTCGCCGGCATCTGCTTCACGTGTAATGAAAACAATGGTGTTGAATGAAGCCATTCGTTTTGGTGTGGCTGTGAATGATGGATCGGTGGGCTATGTGAGTAATCGCACAGGGCCAATCGCTTCCTGGATGTGGTTGGGGAACGGTGAGAGCCATGCGGCAATCGCTCACATGGGCGGTTTCTCCGGCAATGCTGCGCCATTTCATTTGAATGCATCACAGGATGGTAAAGTCTGGTGTTTCGATACCAGTTTGCAAAAATTGCGTCAGAATACCATGTTGTCTGAATTTATAAAAAACACCAATTTTGAACTGAGCGGTCAGGCATGGCGCACCTATGACTCGGATAACTTTCGTTATAAACAGGGTTACAATAACACAGAGACGGGTAAGAAGAATAAATTTGATGCACCGGTTTTGTATGTGTTTAATCGTGTGACATCTCAGCTGAACATGATTCCGAATGCTTTTAATGGAACCCTTTCTTCAGATGGAAAGCACGTGATCTTTGTACGTGAAACAAACGGCAATTATGATTTGTGGATGCAGACGATTAATGGTGAAGAGCTGGTGCAGTTGACCGATTCTAAATATGCTGATTTAGAGCCTCAGTTTAACCCTGATGGTAATAAAGTACTGTTTGTATCCAATCGTGCATACGGTGGGGCTGTGACCAAAACATCCCTGTATATGATGGATCTGAAAAGTTATAAAATCACACGATTAACGAATGCTAAGGGCGCGACTGATGGAGGCCCGGCATGGTTGGATGATCATACGGTTGTATTTCATTCTAATCGTAGTCTTAAAAAGCCTCAGTCTAATGTGGGCTCCAGCTGGAATATTTGGCAGTTAAAGCTTAAATAAATGAGATTTTCTATGCATGGAATTGTAGGAGTCCTTGTCATGCTTTTGTGCTCTGCGCCATCAGTACATGCAGAAGATTTCCTCAATTGGCTGGAGACAGCTACGGGTTCACAACATAGAGATGAGGAGTTTGTTGAGGTTGATGGGGCCGAACTGATTACGCTAGAAAGCAGAGAAAGTGAAATGTATCCCATGGTTTCACCTGATGGAAAATATTTTTTAACGCTCTCTACCAAAAAACAACAGCATATGATTACACGTCGATTGGTGGAAAATGGTGATCCGATCAATGTTGTGATTGAACATGATGTACAGGCATTGAATTCTATTGCATGGTATAGTGATGATATTGTTACATTTCTATCATATCGTGCTGATAGCCTTGGGCTGTGGCAGAAGCCGGTTGATCGCGGCGTGGTCAAGCGCTTGCATGGTCGTTTGGATGGTGAGTTAATAGATCCTGTCTTGCTGGGGGGTGGCAGCATTATCGCAGTGCGTTTACATGCTCCTGAGCAGCGGCTGTATTCTAAAGGTAGGAAGTCGAAGCAACCCAATTTGGCTTTTGATAATTGGAACATGAAAGGCAAGCAAGCGCATCTGGTTAGAATCAGTGCAAACGGGGCGGAGGAAGAGCTTGCCTCAGGCCTGAATCCTTCACTGTCTGCCGATGGTGAACGTGTGGTGTTTTCGATGCAGTCAGAACGTAGTTGGCACCTGTTTATGATGAATGTGGATGGTTCTGATCTGATTCAGTTGACAGAAGGTGATAGCATTGATGTGCAGCCGACCTGGAGTCCAGATGGCAAGTCGGTGGCTTTCACTTCCAATCGTGCTGATGAAGATGAAGATGATCATCATAGTGCTAAAGCTAACTGGGATGTCTGGATGATCAGTTATGATGGACGCAATCTGACGCGATTAACGACGGACAAAGCAAGAGATGGTGCGCCTGAATTCGCTAAAAATGGAAGGATTTATTTTCATTCAGACCGTAAAGTAGATAAAGCTGCGCGTGCTGATCATCAGGTGCGTGGTTCTACAAAGGGTTTTCATGTCTGGAGTGCGATGTTGCCAGCTATTAATTGATGGCTGTCTCTTTTCAAATTCTTATTGAATGCGCTGGACGGGCCACATTTACGCTTAGGAAAGTCCCCTTATTTTATAGCGTTCAGATTATCGTGTAGTTGCTGACGTTGTTTCTCGGATAGGCGTGTTTGACCGTAATCGGTTGTGTGAATCATGGCAGTAACTTTATGAATAAGATTAATGTTATGATCAAAATCTCTGCAATGCCCGCACATCGAAAGGTGTAGTTTGAATTTCAGGCGCTCTAATAACGATAGTGGTCGATCAAGGCTGTCAGATGCCAGTTGACTTATTTTCTTACAGGCGTGTCTCATGATCTATTTCCTCGCTCAAACCAGTGAATGTTTAAACATGTGCGTAAAGCAAGTCGTGCTCTGTGTAGCAAGACGTGAAGATGAGTCGATGTAACATCGCATGTCTTACAAGTGGTTTCAGTATCTTCACCTGTAATGTCACGCATGCGGAATACAATCTGCTGTTTTTCCGGCAGTTTGTTGATGCATGATTCCAGTGTTTTATAAAACTGTTCATTGCTGAACAGGTCTTCGGGGTTCTCTTTCCATGCAGCGGGGGCGTCACTCCAGCTGCCATTGCTATTGAAATAGGCTGAAGTCGGATCATTTTCCACAGCCTCGCTGAGATTGCGTCCGCGAATTTCACGACGAATATGATCAATGATTTTATGTTTTAAAATGCCTACCAGCCAGGTGCGTATTGAGGATTGGCCTGCAAATTTATCAAAACCTTTCCAGCCAGCCAGCAATGTTTCCTGTAGCATATCAGCGGCAAGATCTTCATTATGAAGGCGAGACATAGCAAAACGATATAGGTAATCACCGTGTTCATGTAACCAGCTATGTGGACCATCATCAACTTTTTTCATGCTGGCTACTCTGCCCAAAGCATGTATCTCTTCAAGCGTGGTGTATGAGAAGTGGGGGAGTTATTGTTAGTCTTCCGGCCAGTTTAAAGATGATGAGGGTTGCATGGAACTAAAAGAACAAAGCATTGGTGTGTTTGATTCAGGTGTGGGTGGGCTATCAGTGCTTAGCCATATTCATGCGTCTTTGCCAGATGAGCGACTGCATTATGTTGCTGACTCAGCCTATATGCCTTATGGATGTAAGTCGGATCAGTTGGTTGAAAGCCGTTGTATGTCTATCGCTGATTTTTTTATTGAGCAGGGTTGCAAGGCGATCGTAGTGGCCTGTAATACGGCAACGGCAGTGGCAGTGCAGCAGCTACGTCTGAAGTATGATATTCCTGTCATTGGTATGGAACCGGCTGTAAAACCGGCCGTTAGTAGTAGTCGAGCCGGAGTGGTGGGGGTGCTTGCAACCAGTGCTACGATTGCCAGTGATAAGTTCAAACAACTTGGCTTGCGGCATGGCTCAGAAGCACGATTGATTGTGCAGGCTTGTCCCGGTCTGGTTGAGCAAATTGAAATGGGTGAACTGAATACAGCTAAAACGCGATCCATGTTGCAGTCGTATCTTAACCCGTTAATGCAAGAAGGCATGGATAGGCTGGTACTGGGTTGTACGCATTATCCTTTTATATTGCCGTTGATTAGAGAAACCGTTGGTGAAGACGTTAGCATTGTAGATAGCGGAGATGCCATTGCCCGTGAATTGGGGCGTCAGCTGTCGGCGAATGGTCTCCTGTCATTGGCCAATGTTGAGGCGAAGGATGAATCGGATTCGATTGTATTTTGGAGTAGTGGGGATATTCGAAAAGTAGAGCCATTGATGTCCAAACTGTGGGGAAAAGCCACAGTGCCAAATCAACTTTTGTTTTGATTTCTTGCACTTAGGAGATTGAACGATAATATGCGCCGCAATTAATATAATTAAAAATAAAATTCAAGGGAAAAAATCATGAGTACAAAGAAAGTCACCAAAAAAGAGTTGCTGGTAACAGCTAAAGAGTTGAGCCTGAAAAGTGCTGCCAAACTAAGCAAGAACGATCTGATTCATGCCATTCAAATTGCTGAAGGCAATGTCGATTGTTTCGGCCGTATTGAAAACTGCGACGTTACACCATGTTTGTATCGCGCTGAGTGCCAATCTTAATTCTAACACTCTCTTTTCTGATTAATCTGCGTGGGCCCTTTGTGGCCCACGTTTTTTTTTGGGTGTGCGGGCTGTTTTCCAGTATGGGTCATGGGTAAAGTTGACCCCCTTGTATGCCGCTATAGAGTGCCCTCGCACTTCACGAAAGTGTGAATTGAGGTTCCTCTGTGATGAGCCTGAACCTTCTTTCGTTGGCGTATTTATCATTGATGAACAAGTGTTGTGTAGAAGGGGGGCTTGATGCCTAAAGTTTGGATAGCAGATAAGATGTCTTCCCGTGCGGTTGAAGTATTCAAGATGCGCGGTATTGATGTGGATTACAAACCAGGTCTTTCTGATGAAGAAAAACTGGCTATTGTTGCTGATTATGATGCGATTGCAGTACGCTCTTCTACTACATTAAAAGGCGGGCTGCTTGCGGCCGCCAAGCGTGTGAAAGTGATTGGTCGAGCAGGTATCGGCGTTGATAACGTGGATGTGGAAGGTTGTTCTCGTCGTGGTGTTGTGGTGATGAACACACCATTTGGTAATACAATTACGACGGCTGAGCTGGCAGTGGCCCATATTGTGGCAGCTGCACGTATGATTCCTCAGGCATCAGAGTCCACCCGCAAGGGATTGTGGGAAAAGTCCCGTTTTATGGGTATGGAACTGACCGGTAAAAAAGCTGGTGTGATTGGTGCTGGTAATATCGGTGCTATTGTTTGTGATCGTTTGAAAGGCCTGCACATGTCTGTGTATGTTTATGATCCATTTATCTCCGATGAACGCGCCGGAGCGATGGGCGTGACAAAAGTGGAAACAGTGGCAGAGCTGGCTGAAACTGTAGATGTAATGACCATTCATGTGCCGCTGCTGGATGTTACCCGTAACCTGATTAATGCCGATATTATCGGACGCATGAAAAAAGGCTCGATCATCGTCAACGGAGATCGTGGTGGTATAGGGGATGAAGATGCAAGGTATGAGGCCTGTGAGTCCGGTCATTTAAGGGCTGCGGCACTAGATGTGTTTGCCAGTGAACCAGCGCGCGAAAATCGCTTGTTTGCATTGGATAATGTCAGCTTTACACCGCATATTGGTGCCTCGACCGATGAAGCGCAGGAAAATGTAGCTGTTCAGGTAGCTGAACAGATGTCTGATTATTTGCTTTCTGGCACTGTAACGAATGCAGTAAATGTGCCGTCACTATCGGAAGAGGAACAGCGCTTGCTGGCCCCTTATCTGTTACTGGCAGAACGTATGGGCCGCTTTATAGGTCAGACCATGAAGCCGGGTTATTCGCGTGTGAAAGTCAGTTTTGAAGGCAGTGCATCTCATATTAATCGTAAACCATTGATCAATACCATGTTGCAGGGATTGTTGTCGCATAGCATGGAAGATGTGAATGCCGTGAATGCCGGTATGCTGGCCAAAGATCGTGGTA
>JAUZQJ010000144.1 GCA_030951045.1 Mariprofundus sp. | reverse complement strand
TTTGCCCTCGCTGATAGGCATAAAACTTTCTGTTTCAGCACGGATTGTGGATAGAGCCATCAATATCATTGCTTTGTAATTTAACCGATCAGCTTCAAGGGCCTTCAAAACAAAGGGTAGGCTTTCCTTAATATTCCCTATATTTGTGTGGGGAAACATCTTTGAAACTATAATCACACTTATTTCAGGTGTTCTTATTTCAATAATCTCATCAGTTTCGTTTAAGGCTGCCAGCGTAACCGGGCCGACAATACCATCTGCAAGCAAACCTTCACTTTTCTGAAACGCTATGACTGCGGCCTCAGTTCCAGGCCCAAACTGCCCGTCAACAGCACCAGGACTAAAACCTTTTTCGCTCAGCGTCTTCTGAATTCTGGCTACTTTCTCACCAAAGGCTCCCTCTCTGAAAAATGCCATCCCCCCTTCCTCCTCTAGTGAACTATTCAAAGCACCCAAAAACTATGCGCTCTGAGGCAAATCACTTGACTTCATTAACTCTTCTTCTTTTTGTTTCCACCGATCGAGTTCTACAATTATGCTGGCTGCATCCCTGAACAGATTTATCAAACCAATAAGCAAAAACAAAAAGCCTGTAAATGTCGCTTTTACTGCTTTTTTAACCAGATCAATAAACATTCCCAAAATCCTACTAGACAAAGAAAAACCAGAAGCACGATGAGCTAATAATACCCCAAGATCACTGACCCGCTCAGGATTAGCTCGTAAATTAACGATTGATATAAAATCGAAGTCCAAGTCATGCTGTACCAATGCATGACGTATATCAGACCCCTCTATTTCTTTATTCATAAAAAATTTAACCGTTTTAACTACTACTTCGATCGAAGTTGTAACAAATGAAAATGATCTTTGGATATAATCATAACCAATACGCACAATATTCGTGGCGAAATCAATAACTTTTCTTGCTAAATTTTTAATCCAGTTCCAAACACGCTTTAAACCGTCCCAGAGTTTTGCTCCAAAGTTCAACACTCTATTCCATGCATTATTCAACTTTTTCTTTTGACTTTTATCATTGAAGTAGGTGAAAACCTCTTCATTATGACTCCCCTCTGAAAGCAACGTATCTTGATAAATCTGTTTGAAAAATAGAGAAAAACGATCAACTAAGAATTGCTGTGCTCTAGTATTAGAACGATCAGGCTCCAAGTGAATTTCCCAATACTTGCGAATAGCCTTGTAAAAATCGCTTGATCTTTTTAGATAATAATTAGTATCAACAGACTGGGATCGATTAGCGAAATTTCGATCCTTAGAATCATGACCATTAGGCGTGATATTTTTTAAACCAAGCATCCATAGTTCAATTTTCGCAACATTCATTACAAAGGCATGGATTTCATGGCGCTTATCACGTGATCTCATTGGTTTGCTTTTCGCCAATTTAGCTATCAATCCATCCTGATCAAAAAGCAGTGATAGTGTCTCAAAGCAGAGTTCTGGTTTAAGCTGATCAACGCTCAAATCCAGCATAGTTGAAACCTTTACAAACTGATTTAAACCGCCAAAAACATGATTTTTTCCAACATTAATATCACTGGGTTTAGTTGGACACAAACCCAGCACAAAAAGCCTTAAATGCGTAGCTCTTTTCAATGCAGGCTTGGGGTGATCGCCATCAAACCAGCGAAATAAATTTGATGGTGTTTCAAAGCTGACTAGCTCCTGAATAGCATCCCAAGTCTGCAACCCACTCCAACCATCTTCTGAAATACCTGCATCTTTCTGAAATTGAATCACTGCATTTCTGAATGATTGATTACGCTGAGTGTTGTTTGGATCAGTTTTTAAATATCCAAGATTAACCAGGCGATCTTTAATGGTACGAATTCTTGATTCATCCCGAACCTCCTCCCCTGCAGACAAAGGAGAAATAACTTTCTTATTCTTTGCCTGGTAGAGACCCTTTTCCAATAAGTCATATTGGTTTGATAAATGTTCTGGTGAACTCTTGGAGCTTGCAAAAGATTGGCTTAACCTGGCTAATCCTGTTTCTAACTCAATTACTGGCATTGTTTTACTACGATTAACTTACTAGTTCTTTGAATAAGGCAACTAACCCTTGGCGAGTTTCAACTCCAGCTTTCACCGCTCCATCATGTAGGGTCTGCACATGATTCAGAGGGGCTGTTTCTGATGTTAAATTGATAGAATCACCATCGAAATTCATTTTTGTGACTGCAACTAGTTTCAAGTTGGCTTCTGATTGCTTTATATCTTTAAGATACCCTTCAAAATCATTCAACTTAGCATCAGCCGCTTCACCTGTTGGCTTCCACTCCTTAATCTCAATTGAACCTGTATAGGTCTGTACTTCCAACGAACTTAAATCTTTTATTCCAGCAGAAATCTTACTTAATGCATCTTTTAATCCTGACATATCGTCCTCCTTTTTAGTTCCTAACTTAAGTATTGAACTTAAGGTGCTTATTTATCATTTTCCAAAGTCAAACTTTTCAGTAGCTTTTTTGACCATTTCTTCAGCTTTTTTTTGATTCTCAATTTGCTTTTCCATCTCAGCCTTTTGCTCTGCTGCAACACCTCTAACTTCCTGAGTTTTGATCTTGTTTAAATCAGGTCTTCTAATTCCAAGTTTTGCAAATATCTGGTATATTCCACTACTTCCGCCTGCTATCAGGAATGCCGTCAGAAACTGCCCCCACCATTGACTCTCACTAGGGACGTAGGGACGACCTAATGCATCAAGCAATTCACCAAATACATCGAGACCTGCTGCAGAGAACGTGACATAGGCAAAAAATATTGTAATCGGTGTTTTGTAACCTTTACCCTCGCAATGTAAGAGAAATATTCTCCAACTAAACAGCGGTGATAAAGCCACCTCAAAGACAACAGCCAAAACTAAATATGGAAGCAGTACATCATACAGTTTCTGAGTATCTACAGATCCCGGTTCAGCAAACACCTGCGTTGGAAGAACCAACACAAAAAAGAATAAAAGTACCTTCATAACATTCACCTACAAACACCTCTCCACTTCAATAATCCACCACTATTTTGAGCCTCTGTGTGAGAGGCCTGTGATGCGTGACAGAAAAGCTTCTGGATGCATTCAGAAGTTCGATATTGATTGGCTTTGATAGATAGACTCATATTCCCCCCCCGGAAAATATTTATATCCACATCCATGTGAGTTGCGGGAAAATCATTCCCTATTGACCACAACACTGCACCATTGAT
>JAUZQJ010000143.1 GCA_030951045.1 Mariprofundus sp. | reverse complement strand
TTGGATCAACAGCGGCAGTGTTACATTTTCCAGTGCCGTCAACTCAGGAATGAGATGATGCGCCTGATACACAAAGCCTATTTTTTCGTTACGCAAACGTGCCTGCTTGTTTGATGAGAGGGCATGAATAAATTCACCATCAAGGCTGATTGTTCCTTCATCAGGCTGCTCAAGTGTGCCAAGAAGCTGCAGCATGGTGGATTTACCAGAGCCTGATTCTCCTACCACAGCGAGAAATTCACCTTCATTCACTTCAAAATCAATACCCTGAAGAATATGCAATTTGCCCGCTGCCGCAGCAAAGTATTTATGCAGATTAGAAACCTTAAGCAGTGGTGCACCCATTACGCATTACTCCTTTAATAATTATCTGTGCCCAAACCGAGATCAATCAATTTGCCCGGATGATCAAACCAGTCCTCATCGACTTTCACCCAGATATTAAGACGCACTCGAGAGCCCAAAATCTCTTCAAGACCAAGTCTGGCCCTGGTGCCAACTGCCTTCATACCGCCACCACCTTTACCAATCAACATCGGTTTATGCCGCTCACTACCGACAAGAATAGCCGCTTCAATTTCAATGATATCGCCCATATCTTCAAAGCGTTCAATATCCACTGCCGTCTGGAATGGAATCTCCTGATGCATAGACATAAACACCTGCTCACGCACATATTCAGCGGCCAGCTGACGCTGACTCTGATCGGTAAACCAGTCAGGATCATGAATAGCGGGCTGCTCCGGCAGATATTTCGCAATCTCTTTAAGCAAACTGTCCAATTGCGTGCCTTTACGCGCTGAGACAGGAATCAGAGCTTTCGCACCCGGATCCAATTGCTGCAACTGCTGCAGGCGAGGCAACAGACGGGCTTTATCAGCTCGATCCACCTTATTGAGCACATGAATACGGGGCTGTTTCAAACGTCCATCCGCAAAGCGTTCAATCAGTGTTTTGGTCATTTTATCCAATGGTTTGCTGGCATCCTGCATAATCGCCAACACATCGGCTTCTTCTGCCGCAGCATAAGCAATGCGCACCATATTACGATTGAGTTGCTGCGCCCCTTTATGGATACCCGGTGTATCAACAAAAATCATCTGACACGTTTCATCAGTGTGAATACCCAGAATACGGTGTCGTGTGGTTTGTGGTTTCGGTGTCACAATAGCCACCTTGGCCCCAATCACCCGGTTCATGAGTGTTGATTTCCCCACATTGGGGATTCCCAATAACGCAACCGTTCCACAATGAAATGGTTTTTCTTTTATTTCTTCAGATGTTGCCATGCTTGCTCCGCCGCTTTTATTTCGGCAATTTTCTTGCGATCACCATGCCCTTCTCCGAGCATATCACTATTGACCCTACATATTGCACCGAAACGCGGCGAATGCCCCGCACCTCTGTCGGTCAACGTATATTCTGGTAAACCCCAGCCTTTAGATTGTGTGAATTCCTGCAAACGGCTTTTGGCATCACGGGCATCCAATGCATCCACGCCTATGAGCAGCTGCTGCCACGCCTCTCTCACCAGCTTATGCGCTGCTGGCCAGCCACCATCCTCAAATACCGCTCCAATCACTGCTTCAACTGCATTGGCCGAGATAGACGGGGATTTAATACGCATGATGGGTGATGCCTTGCCACCACGACCCTTTTCAAGGCGCTCACTATCTCCTACATTCAGATAGCTAACCAGATCCCAAAACCCGGCTACAACCAGCAGACTCTCCTTGCGCACCAACGCTGCACGCATACGCGATAGATCACCCTCCTGCTTATCCGGAAAGTGATGATGCAAATACTCAGAGATGACCAAACCCAACACAGCATCCCCAAGAAATTCCAATCGCTCCATATGATTGCCATCTCCGGACTGATTGGAAGATCGATGTCTCAACGCCCGCAGCAACAGATTTTTATCCGAGAACACATATTCAATTCGGGATTCTAAACGGCCTAAATGTTCAGACATTATTGATCGCCGACAGCTGAAATTGCATAGGGGTTAAAAGACAAATCAATACGGAACTTATGCTTCAAGACATCCAGCCCCTCCAGATTATCAGGATCATATGCTCCGACTTCATCTAACGCTTCAACCTGACCCAACGGCCAAATAGTCACATCATAAACAGTTGAAATTTCAACGCCAAAACCAGTCGCATTAATTACCAGTTCATCATAAAAGGCGGGCGGAAAATCCTGTTTATCAATATATTGCACATGAAATATAGTATCCATTTTAGCCAGAATAGCTGCTTCATCAGCCGCAGGCATTTTCTGACTCAAACTTTCAAAACACCCCTGCGCCTTACTGTTATTATAATAAGCCTGCGCGATTAGCGCACCATTAAGCGTCACAAAGCCCAGCAATGCCAACCAGAACAGCATTTTAAACACTGAAAAACCAGCCTCGGTCGGATGAGACTGCGCAGTGAACCTGTACGCAGATTTATTCAATCACATGCCCGATACGATCCCAGCGTACAGAATTCGTATTCTGATCCCAGGACCACCAGACGATAGCCGCGCGACCGACCATATAATTCTGCGGAACAAAACCCCAAAAACGAGAATCACGTGAATTATTGCGATTATCACCCATGGCAAAATAATGCCCCGCAGGAACTGTCCATTGACCATCACGCAAGGAGAACGGTTTTCGCAACACATCATGTTTAATGCCGTTAAAGTTTTCTTCAAACAGACCGGACACATCGGCATTGCCGCCCTGCATAAAATAGGTCCGGTTCCCTTTGCCAATCAAAGGCATCTCTTTGCCATTCACGCTCAATTTATTGTCACGGTATTTCACCACATCACCAGGAATACCTACGATGCGTTTAATATAATCTTTGCTTTTATCTTCCGGATAAACAAAAACAGCCACATCACCACGAGCAACCTCTTTCGACAGCAGTTGAATATCTGTCAACGGAATTTTAAAACCATAGGGATAGCGCAATACAAACAGGTAGTCACCAATCTCCAGCGTCGGAATCATACTGGATGAAGGAATCTTAAACGGAGCCACAATAAAACTGCGAATCACAATGGCCAGCACCGCTATAATAATCAAACTTTCAATCCATTCCTGCCAGACCGGTTTTTTATTTTCGTTCATATTCAATTCCTTCTCTTTTCAGATTCAATCTATTCATCCACACAAAATAATCATTCGTTAAGCTTCAACACTGCCAAAAACGCCTCTTTCGGCACGTCCACGCTACCAATGGATTTCATGCGTTTCTTACCCTTCTTCTGCTTCTCAAGCAATTTACGCTTACGGCTAATATCACCACCATAACATTTAGCTGTCACGTTTTTACGTACTGCCTTGATGGTTTCTCTTGCAACAATACGGCCACCAATCGCTGCTTGAATAGGCACATCAAACTGTTGGCGCGGAATAAGTTCGCGTAATTTTTTCACCAGTTCACGTCCACGTGTTTCAGCAATCGAACGATGCACGATCAACGACAACGCATCGACAGGTTCCGCATGCACCAGCACATCCAGTTTTACCACATCATCTTCAGAGAAGTCGGACAGCTCATAATCCATCGAAGCATAACCGCGCGATACCGACTTCAAACGATCATAAAAATCGATCACCATTTCAGCCAACGGTAAGCGGTAGGTTAACATCACCCTGCCCTGCCCGATAAATTTCATATCCTGCTGCATGCCACGGCGCTCCTGACACAGCTTCATCAATGCACCGACAAATTCTTCCGGCATAAAAATATTGGCGATCACCGTCGGCTCTTCTATTCTACTAATCTCCGTTGGATCCGGAAATTCACTGGGATTAGAAATTTCAATCGTTTCACCATCGGATGTATGAATACGATAAACCACGCTAGGAGCAGTCGTGATCAAATCCAGATTATATTCACGCTCAAGACGCTCCTGCACAATTTCCATATGCAGCAAACCCAGGAAACCACAGCGAAACCCCAGCCCCAGAGCAGATGAATTCTCCGCTTCAAAACTGAAGGCCGGGTCATTCATATTAAGTTTTTCCAGCGAATCACGCAGATCGTTATAATCCGCAGAATCAACCGGATACAGACCGGAAAAGACCATTGCTTTTGGTTCACGGTAACCCGGTAAGGGCTCCGTTGAACCATGTTTCAGCGTGGTAACCGTGTCACCAACCTTCAAGTCAGCCAGTTTTTTGATACCACCGGTAAGATATCCTACCGAACCAGAAGCCAACAAGGGGGTCGAAAGTGGAGCCGGTACAAAATAACCTACATCCTGCACTTCATAACTGGCAGCTGTCGGCATCGACATCAAACGGAAGCGTTCACCCTTTTTAAGCACACCATCAACCACACGAATCAAGGCCATCGCACCCACATATGCATCAAACCAGGAATCCACCACCAGTGCCCTGAGCGGTTTATCATCACGATTTTCCGGTGGCGGCACATGTTTAACAATGGCCTCAAGCACATCATTAATACCTACGCCTGTTTTAGCTGATACTGGAATCGCATACGAAGCATCCAGACCAATCACATCTTCAATTTGTCGTTTGGCTTCATCGATATCAGCACTCGGCAGGTCTATCTTGTTGATGATCGGAATAATTTCCAGATCGTTATCCATCGCCAAATATACATTGGCCAGCGTCTGCGCTTCCACACCCTGGGCGGCATCAACAATCAACAGAGCACCTTCGCAAGCCTGTAAGGAGCGGGACACCTCATAAGTGAAATCAACATGGCCAGGCGTATCGATAAGATTCAACTGGTAAGTTTCACCATCCAGAGCAGTATAAACTAGTGTCGCAGTCTGCGACTTAATGGTAATGCCACGTTCCTGTTCCAGCTCCATGGAATCGAGCACCTGATTGGTTTTCATCTCGCGCTCGCTCAATGTACCGGTTACTTCAATAAGACGGTCAGCCAGCGTCGACTTACCATGGTCGATATGGGCAATAATAGAAAAGTTACGTATATGGGTTTGTTTTATCTTGTTCATTGGGTCGGCAGTGTAGCGATGCCCTGTAAGCAGCGCCATAAGACAATATAAACACTCCAGGGCAATCGTATTAAAATATCCTGTGTTTCACTATCATATTCAGCATTTTTTCACCGCAGAGTACGCAGAGTTACGCAAATGCCGCAGGCGTATGGATGCGCAGCCGGTATAAGCTTTTAAATATTTTAATGCGATTGCCCTAACCCAGTAAAACTGTCTATTCGCTTTATTGCTACTCTCTTGATAATGTTGAGCTGTAGGATCAAGCACATAGAAGGAAGCCTGATGAACCATGTACTGTCTTCATTGAATCGATTACCGTTGTTAAGTGAACTTGCACTGGTCATTTTATTGGCCTGGATGGTTGCAGGTTGGTTTCTCCCTCAATCTAACGCACCGGTTTCAAACAACCTGGAACGCATTGAAAAGACTACAACAGCATTACCCGAATTAAGTGCCATGCTTGCCGTGAAGCTATTTGGTCGGGCCCCTCAACAAGCCAAGCCAGTTGCCCCGGTTGTTGCTCAACCCAAACCTGTTATCAAACGCCCCCTGACCTTGAAGTTATTAGGCACGGTAGTTGCCGGAAAAAGTTCTGCAGCCATTATCGCCATTCGCACTGGTGTGGAAGAGCAAGTATTCTTTATCAACGACACCATCCAGCCCGGTGTTATCCTGCAAACGGTTGAGGCTGATGCCATCATCGTCAATCAGGGTGGTAGTCTGCAACGTATCTCTCTTGAACAGGGTGATAAATTGACCTCCACTACAATTGCAAACGCCATTCCACCAGCACCGATGCGCCTTGCCCCAACGCCCCCCGTGCATAAATTGATGGATCGCAATCAGTTACAAAGACAGCTGCAAGATTTTCCTACACTGTTATCCCAGGCGCGGGCTACCCCTCATTTTGCCAATGGCAAAGTCAATGGATTCAGTGTTAACGATATTGTTAGGGGGTCACTATATCAACAGGCAGGCCTACAAAATGGCGATATCATTCTCAGTATCAATGGCGAGAAAATCACCGGAACACAGCAGGCAATGAGCATCTACAGCAAACTAAAAAGCTCACCTTCACTAGAACTCCAATTGATTCGTGCAGGTAGTTTGCAGAACATTCACTACGACATCCGCTAAAATCACACATGACCTCATCCCTCACGACAAACCAACAGTCACATGCATCATGGCGTATATTGCTTACCACCTTTGCCGTCGCCCTATTGTTATTTGTGGCAATGCGCTGGCAACCTGAAGCATGGATTCAATCGCAAATAAACATACAATCGCAAAAGTATGGCATTGATATCTCCTACAAGGCCTTACAAACAGATGGTTTCACCATACAGCTTGATCAAGCTGTTATTCAGACAATGCAAATGCCTCAGCCTGTCAAACTGGACAGATTGATCTTGAGTCCGGCCTGGTCATCACTGTTTAGTGGTAATCCTGCGGTGCAAATACATCTGGTCTGGATTGGTCAACAGGCCAGTGCGATAGCTATTCAGCGCACCGACAGTATGGAGCTACAGGCGCTACATGCAGAGCTTGATATTGCAGCACTACAGCCTTTATTGAGTAAAAGCCTTCCTCTGCCCCTTAACCTTGGAGGCATAGCCAAAATCAATGGCAACATCCTCTTAAACGCCATCAACGCCCAGCCTCTGCTCGGCAAGATAGATATCAACTGGAACACTGCCGTAGTAGATATGCCGCCAATGAAATTGCCTCTCGGTGATTATGCACTCTCCCTACAAACCGATGATGCCAAAAAAGCCTGGAGCTGGGACCTTAGTGGCGGCACAGCACTAACACTCACTGGCAAAGGTAAGCTGAACACCTCCGCTCCTAATCCAGCAGCCTGGACCATCGACGGCATGGTGCAGGCTAAGGCCGATCAAAAAGAGCCCAACCTTTCAGCCCTTCTGGGTAATGAAAACAGACAGTTCAGCTTATCAGGAAACATTTCCCAGCCACGTCTGCAACCGTTATAGCGTGCTACCAGAAAAAGGTTTTCTATACGTAAATATTGTTTCTAATACATTCGGATTGATCAACGCCACACTGAATAGATGTCAAAATAATGCGCATATTATTCATAGCCGGAAAGCGCCAAAAACATCAGACACTTCCCTTCCTGACTGTGATACCTAGATTATCGCCATGCCTGTAATTTTCAGATGGATATTTTCCGGTTGCATGAGCCGTTCGCTCTTCACCATGACGGTACTTTTGTCCATTTACATCATCATTGAATCTTTCGATAAAGCCCGCCATCTCGGTAGCGGGCTTAGCAGCAACCTGATGATTGAATACATATTATTAAAAATCCCGTTCATGGTTTCTGAGTTCATGCCCATCATTATTCTGGTTGGCAGCAGCGTCTACCTCATAGAACTCTCGCGCCATCATGAAATGGTGGCCGTTCGTGCGGCAGGTCTGGGCATCAATAAAATACTCACGCCACTGTTAATGGTTGCCACACTAGCTGCGCTGCTCAGCTTTATTATTGGCGAATGGGTAACACCAACCACCAATAAACGACTGGATACCATCGAACGTATTCACATCCAGCACAAACAAGCGCAAAAACAAGGCGTTCAATGGTTAAAAGACGGCCATCGTTTTTTTCGTTTAACACCGCTGAGTAATAGTACATTTGCCCTGATCATGCTTGAAACAGATAAACAGGGAAGCTGGAAGAAGCGTATCGACAGCAGTAAAGCACAATACAAAAATGGTGCATGGCTCCTGCATGATGTGCACATCAGCACCCCTTCAACAGATCAAGGCATGCAGATGCAGCAGCATAAAACCTTCACCATCAGATCCACCGCAGGCCCTGAAGCAACAGAACTACCTAAACCTCGCTACATGCATGCATCTCAACTGTACCATTACATTACGGATCTTGAACATGCAGGCTTAAGTAACAGCGCCTATAGTTACGCCCTGCATAAAAAGTTTTCGGCTCCATTCTCCTGCTTGTTGATGGTGATTCTGGCAGCAGCATTGTGCCTGCATTCCGGTGATCGGAACAACCGCGCATCCTGGGGTTTAATCCTCACCATTGCGCTCGGCCTGGCCTATTACATTTTGAGTAATGCCAGCTACCTGCTGGCCAATAGCGAACATATACCAGCCTCATACGCAGCCTGGCTTCCCAGTCTGGTATTTGGTGGTGTTGCTATATTTTTATTGCTGAAAAAAGAAGGCAACTAAACCTAAATGCAGCATGCCCTTTTGTGCTGGCAAAAAACACCATGGAACACGTCACACCTTCTTCGCTTATAATCACTCATCTGTTTGAGAGGCCTTAGACCTTCAACAAGCGCGTCACCGAGGAATGTAAATGAGGGTTTGCAGCCAGAATATCACCTTTTTTAAGATCAACCGTTGAACCATCCAGCCCGGTAGCCAATCCACCAGCCTCCTGCACCAACAAGTAACCAGCGGCAATATCCCAGGAACGTAAGCCTGCTTCCCAATACACATCCAGGCGGCCCGCCGCCACATAAGCCAGATCCAGCGCTGCTGAACCACCACGACGATATCCATCCATGCTACGCATACAGACATCCATACGCTTCTGAAACAGATCAATGGTATCACGTTGGTACGACGGCATACCGGATGCAAACAAGGCATGATCAAGTTTCTTTTCCTGACTCACACGCAATCTACGACGGTTTAAAAATGCCCCACCACCATTGCGAGCCTCAAATGTTTCATCCCGAATAGGATCATGAATCACAGCCAGCAAAGGTTTGCCATTTTTCCATGCAGAAATGGATACCGCAAAGTGCGGATAACCATGAATGAAGTTCGTTGTTCCATCCAGAGGATCAATATACCATTGAATATCCGCATCAGGACGCAGATGTTTATCCATCTCTTCAGCAACAATACCGTGATCAGGATAATGGTGTGCAATTTCTCTAACAATCAAATCTTCAGCACGTTGATCCACGTCAGTGACATAATCCCGATCACTTTTCTGAGTGATTTTCATTCCATCACGCTCATCATAAGCTCGGGCAATCATATCTCCGGCTCGTCTGGCAGCCCGGACAGCTACATATAACATTGGTGACTCCTGAAATTAACTTTGTGATTTTCATTGGAAAAGAACGTGAAAATGGCCGCGAACATTAGCACATCGGCAACCGGAAAAGCACCTTTGAGTTTAGCAGCCCAAGACTATCGCATGATAACATACTCTATTTGCAATCATTACTTACTCTACTGATGAATACTGTGTCAACGCAAAGTAGAAATGTCCCCTTTCCCGCAATTTAGAATTGTCCGCTTTTGAGCTGAGGGAAGTGCTGCTCTTCGCCATGGGTGATCAATTGCAGGTTTGAATTTGGAACGTGTTTGTTGTGCTTTGATTACTTGATCTACGACATGGTTAATTGTTTTCTCATCGGCGACCGGTTGTGGTTTTTCTCCCCGCTTGTAAGTGGTGTATTTCTGCGTCTTCCCTTTATATAGCACCGTTACTTTTCCATCGAAATCCTCACATATAGTCACTTCTGCGCCGCGCATGGCATAACCGATCCCTTTGATCAGGATCTGATAGACAGTGTTGTTGTATTGCAGACTTAAGTCCTTTGTAAGCTTGCGTTTTTGATGAATGGAAAAGATGAGGTCCAGCTCTTCCTCACTATGTATGCTTGGGCGATGTGCATCCTCCTCGGAGGCTGCTGTGACTGCGAATTGATCGTTGTGCTTCTGCATATATTCCATG
>JAUZQJ010000142.1 GCA_030951045.1 Mariprofundus sp. | reverse complement strand
GATGAAGTAACTAGCGTTGAATTGTTGGAAGATACTGCAGAAGCCTAAGCTCTATTTTTTCCCAATCTATGGGTTTTCGGGTAATGGCTGTGCGTTTAACCGGTTTACGCGCGCTTGCAGTAAAATCAATCGGCTTATTCTTTAATGGGTGAACGGGCAATCGGTGTATTACGCGCGATAGGCTTTTGCCGTTTACGCTCAGAGAACTTGATCTCTTTTCTAGGAGTCGCATCAGCACGCAGCTGATCCAGCATCTCAACCAAGCAAACAGATGATGCATCAGATTCAAAATCTTTTACTTCATACTCATCCTGCTTTTTAACACGAAAATCACGAGAGATTACACCTTCAACATCATCCATAGACGATTCTTGTGCAATGATTTTACCATTTTTCAACACCATATACCGTGAACTCATTCCATCCCCATATGCATCAGTTATACAAGCAGGCGCACATCATCCATAAAAGTGAGCATGAATCGAGTCTGCAAATTACAAGATGACTTAGAATGAAACTGCTGCGCAAACACATCGAATAATGTGCTTATCCAAAATTAGCAGACAACATAGACATGACTATATTTATGACAATGACTACTAGCTCAACCATAACAAGGTAAAGGCTATGAAAACTGTTCTGCATTTGATTACAAAGTGGATCACATTGAGTCATTGATTGAGATCGTGGGGATATTGATGAGATCCAACGTAAGCGGCTTTTAGAAATTGCAGATCGTTGCCTTGTGCACCATACATTGCATGATCATGCACATATCACAAATTCATTTTTTGAGTTGTGAGCGAACTGAAAATGAAACGCTATTTTTATAGACTACAGTGACGGCATTACGTCATTCACCTATCACTTCTCGCCTATTCTTCCTCCATCAGCATCCGCATAAGATCGGTGGGGCCAGGATCAATACCGGCGTGAAACAGCATATGCGTGATCTGACCACGATGATGAGTTTGGTGATTGAATAGATGTTGCAACAGTTGATCTAACGGGCGCTCGTGCTCTTCCCGTGCCCTATTGCGATAATGCATGGGATGTGCCAATAGTTTAGGCGTTAATGTTTCACTGAACTCTAAGATCAGAGCATCCAGGCGTTCGCGCGCTTCGGTTAATTCGGCGAAATCACTGAACAGGATATCACGATGCGAAGCCGGTGTTGGGAATGTGGTGAGCTGGTGCGCCAACGCATCATGACACGTCTTGTTGGTCGCAATACGGTGCAACCAGAAGAGATCAGCCACCATGATATGATTGAGGGTGCCAAGGATAGAGCCAAAGAATGCATCCCGGTCTTCGGCAATAGCAGCATTCGGTAGTTCAGCCACTTTTGCGAACAGTTTAACATTCATCCAGCGGTTATAGCGTGCCATACGTTGCAGATATTCAGTCATACCCTTACCCCCTTTATGATTCGATCAAAACAATCATCAGACAATATCTTAACAGAATTAAAATGAATCAGCTAATGAGCATTATCTGTCAAAGCAAAGCTGGTGATATAGGCAGTTGGCATGATGATCGCAGTTCTAGATGAAGAACAAGGGAGGCCACCATACCCACCCTATTGATGAAATGTCTATCAGAAGGGCTTCTTTTAAAATAACACCATCAATCAAGCTGCCTTTGGAAAGCCTACCCGATTAAGCTCCACTATAGGCCTGTCCACCCGGAAATCTGAGAGATCCATGGCTGGCTTCTCACCCATGATCATGCGACTCATCAGATCAGCTGTACCCGGTGCCAGGGCTACGCCATTGCGATAGTGACCACAGGCCACCCACAATCCTTTACGCCCCTCCACTGGGCCTAAATATGGCATGCCATCAGGACTACCAGGACGGAACCCCATCCACTGATTCACCACCTCGGCAGATTTGAGTCCAGGTGTGATGCGATATGTAGCTTCCAGCAGTGCATCGATTACCACTTTGGTGTTGCCCTGCTCAAAACCAACACGCTCCATACTGGCACCAACCAGAATATGACCATCGGAACGTGGCACCAAATAGACATCATCGTGCTTGATAATATGTTGCACTTTGCCCGGTTCATCTTTGAGCAAGACAATCTGTCCCTTCACCGGCTCCACAGGCAGTGTAAGACCAATCTGTTTGGCCAGTTCTCCACTCCAGCTGCCTGCCGCCAATAACACAGCATCAGCCTCAACCTGTTCGCCGCTGGCAAGTGTGACTGCATTAACCTCACCCTGACCATTTTCTCCCAGTCCAACCACTTCGGCATGTTGTCGGACCGGAACATTAGCAAGCTCCAGAGCTTTGCTGACAGAGGCCAGCAGACGTGGATTGCGTACCTGCCCCACATCTGGCCACAACAACGATCCGCGCACCTTTTCAGATATAGTAGGCACATGCATTTGCGTTTGTCCGGCATCAAGTTCTTCGACATGCCAGCCAAAACGTTGCGACCATTTCAAAGCATCATCACGGTGATGCACGCGGTCGTCATCGAACAGTGGAATTAATAATCCACTCTTTAGCCACTGTGTCGACATGCCGGTTTTCTCATGCAACAGCGCATGCATGGCTGGATACATGGCAAGACTCGCATCAATCAGATGGGTAAAACTATCGGGATATAGCCATGGATGAATCGGACAGAGAATGCCAGCGCCGGCCCATGATGATTCGCGGCCTGCGACACCCCTTTCCAATACAATCGGATTTGCTCCCAGCTCATGCAGATAGAGTGCAGTCAGGCAACCAATGACACCACCACCAATCACCACCACACGTTTTCCATTGGTTTGTTTAGAGTCAAGCCGTTTACTTTCAGGCTGTTTCATATCGGTCACAGTGCTACTCCCCGGAAAATTGTTTTATGCGCTTGCGGAATCTCTATGGCATTGCCACCATGCAGCCATGACGGCCTCAATCAAAGAGTCAGTGGAATTAGCGCAAGCTTATCAACATTGTCTGGATATCGCACGAAACCACTACGAGAATTTCCCTACAGCATCCAAACTGCTGCGGGCTGATTTGCGCCCGGCTGTAGCGGCCATTTATGCCTTTGCCCGTCATGCCGATGACCTGGCAGATGAGGGTGATGCGCCGGCTGAAGTCAGGATAAAACAACTCGATGCATGGGAAACCCTGTTAGAACGCTGTGAACAAGGTGAACAGATTGACCACCCTATTTTTCAGGCCTTGAGTGATAGTATCAACAAACATCATCTGGATATTGAAGCGTTAAATAATCTACTCATCGCTTTTCGTATGGATGTCACTATTCATGCCTATTCAACGCTAGCTGAATTACTGTTTTATAGTAAACACTCAGCCAATCCGGTTGGCCGACTGATGTTACAACTGCATGGCATCCATGATTTTCATGCCATGACCTGCTCGGATAAAATTTGTTCTGCCCTGCAACTGATCAATTTCTGGCAGGATTTAAGCATCGATCTACCCAATGGACGCTGTTACCTGCCTGAACAGTGGTTGCAAGCATTTGGCATTCAGGGTCAACAACTGCTTGATGAAGAAATCAATGCCGATGCACTGCGGCCAGCATTGTTAAAGGCCACCAGCGAAACCCGTCAAATACTTGAAGCAGGCACAGCCCTGCTAAGCATGATTCCGTTTCGCCTGCGTTTGCAAATAGCTGCCACCATCCATGCCGCTCATCTGATGCTAAACAGAATTGAGCAGTTAGATGATCCTTTACATGAACGTGCAACCGTAAGTAAATCTGATTGGAAACTGCTGGCCTTGCCAATCTTGAAAGACACACTTTTTCCACCCAAGGGAAGTAATATAACATCATGAATGCAGAAAAATATTGTCGCGATAAAACCAGAGGCTCCGGCTCATCCTTTTTCTACGCCTTTCTTTTTCTACCTGAAAATCAACGCCGTGGCATGATGGCGTTATACGCTTTTTGTCGGGAAGTGGATGATATTGCGGATGAGATTAAAGAGCAGGATGTGGCGCTTCCAAAACTTGCATTCTGGCGTGAAGAGCTAGGCCGCGCCTTTGCAGATAAACCGACACACCCTGTCGGAAAAGAGCTGCAATGGACCAAAAAGCACTTCACCATTGATGAGGAACTATTGGCAGAAATCCTTGATGGCATGCTAATGGATGTGATGCGCAAGCCCATCCTCAAAGGCGCAGACTTATCTTTATATATATACCGCGTCGCCGGTGTGGTAGGTCTATTAAGCATTGAAGTCTTTGGTTATAAAGAACGCAAATCACGTGATTTTGCAACCTCACTCGGTGAAGCGCTGCAATTAACAAATATTCTGCGTGATGTTGCCGAAGATGTGCGCATGGGCCGCATCTATATTCCTCAGGAAGACAGAATGCGTTATCGCATCAGTGATCAGGACTTTAAGGATGGCGAATGCAATCAGGCCATGCAAGAACTGTTAGAGGAGTATGCCGATAAAGCAGAAGCGGCCTACAGGCAGGCTATTGCTTATCTGCCCGATGAAGACCGCGAGAGCCTGCGCCCCTCCATTGTTATGGGCACCATCTATTATGCCTATATGAAAGAGCTCAGAAGCGTTCAATTTGACGTATGGAAACACCCGGTACATATCCTACCGCTACGCAAGATATGGATTGCATGGCGCAGTTGGCGTTATGAGATCAAAGCCTGCAAAAAGAACCTGCCAATCAGACTGGAATTTTAGCCAGTTGGCCACGTACCCCACATGAATCAAAGCGATAACATGTTGCATCCAAACAAACAGACGGGGCATAAGGTTGCGATTATCGGGGCTGGCTTAACCGGTCTGACAGCCGCTATCCGACTGGCTGAACAAGGGGTGCAGGTACACCTGTTTGAAGCATCGGCCAAAGCAGGTGGTAGAACGCGTAGCTTTTATGAAAAACAGGTCGATTGCCTTTGTGATAACGGCCCACACCTGCTAGTGGGTGCGTATCAAGCAACCCGAAAACTGCTGATCGATTGTAATATTGCCCACCACGTAACATGGCAGCCCAATCTACAATTACCGCTCTGGCATCAACAACGCGGCACTTTTGCTTTCAAGCCCAAAGCATGGTTACCCATTCAGCTTGCCCTGCTCAATGCAGCATCTGCTTTGCCCGGTCATGGTAAACCATCTGCCATCGCCATGATTAAACTTGCATCAACATTCAGGGATAAGATGCATGAGAGCTGCACGGTAAAAGCGTGGATGATGCGCATCTCCATGCCGCAATTACTTATCGATGATCTGATTGAACCATTATGTCTGGGCGCGATGAATGAACACATTGACACTGCCAATGCATTGTCATTCCGGCAGGTATTGCGTGAAAGTTTTTCCAGCCATCAACAGGCCCGCTTAGGCTGGTTCAACAGACCGTTGGACGAGGCATTAATTCAGCCACTGATTGAACAGGCTGAAAAGTTGGGGGTAAGTATATATACCCGCTCATCTGTTCGTTCTCTTCAGGTTGAGCATAAGCACAATAAAAACAGCCCTCAAATTGACATTCAAGGCCATGACTTTGACAGCGCCATTATTGCCCTGCCGGCCTATGCCACGGACAGGTTGCTGGGACAAAATTCTACATGTGAAACACGGGTGATTTGTAATATCCATCTCTGGTTTGATCAGGAGTTCTCCTTTCCCTCACCATTTATTGGTGGCCTTGGCACTACCGGGCAATGGTTTTTTGATATCTCATCGCAAATGATCGGCCCCTCGCATCAGCAAGGAGCATTACGCCATTTATGTGCCATCATCAGTGCTGATCAGCGCAATATTGATGATCGAACGCTGGTACAGATCATCAGAGATGAGATTAGACACATTGCTGACAACCAAACATTGAATCCAGTGCATTATCGGATCATTCGGGAGAAAAGAGCTACCGTGTTGGTGCGTCAACAACAAACCGGGCAAGTATTACCAGATGCGCTTATTGATGCCTCAGAGCGCCCTAAACCAGGCCAGCTACCAGCTACCATTGAATCGGCAGTACAGCGCGGTGAAAAGGCAGCTTTATTATGCCTGAGCAGACTCAACCTGTAACGTTATCCACCTCTCACTAATAAAATCTTATTTTAAGACCTTAAACCCCTACTTTTATAATGATCATCAAACATGAGGTCGTAAACTATTAGAATAGAAAGGTTAATTATTATGCATAAAATTTAAGCACCATGTTAACACTTGTTTACACCCCCCTAGCCGCAGGCATACAGGACGATTCATCCACACAGTTATCCACAGGCTTTGTGGATAGCTTAAAAAGCCATTAAAAAACTAACTGTTATGCTCTATTTATCTACTATTGCACTACAGCCTAGTAGTTTTATGATTTGACCTATGAACAAGCCATTTAGACAAACTACTGTAGCAGATAAAATTATCGGGGAGCTTGATCGGGCTCTGAACAATATATTTTGCAAACAGACCAGCTTACGCCCATTTCCTGCCGATAACACTACAGGAGACGCAGCTCCACTATCGTCAGACCAGAAGAGACAAGCTGCCTGCCTAATGCGTGTGAATCATGCTGGAGAAATGGCCGCCCAGGCGCTCTATCAAGGGCAAAGCCTGACAGCTCGTGACCCCTCTCTGGCCGATAAACTAAAAAACGCATCGCTGGAAGAAGCAGACCACCTCAATTGGTGCCGCAGTCGCCTGGAAGAACTCGATGAGCGCCCTTCCCTGTTTGACCCAATCTGGTATGCCGGTTCATTCGCTATTGGTATGGCGGCTGGCATTGCCGGTGATCGCTGGAATTTAGGGTTTCTGGCTGAAACAGAAAAGCAGGTTGTTCGCCATCTGGATAGTCATCTCGAACGCCTGCCTGAAAATGATGAACGCAGTCGTGCAATTGTCGAACAGATGAAAATTGATGAACAGGGTCATGCCGATCTAGCTGAAGATCTGGGCGCGGCTGAGTTGCCTCAGGCTGTTAATAAGGTCATGAAAGTCACATCAAAAGTGATGACCTCTGTAGCTGAAAAAATATAAATACATTGTTCGTGTATACACCCTGCAGGTGTTTCAACCTAAGACGTCACCCTGCTGTAGTATATTAACCGACTGCGACCGCCGCCAAAAGCGGACGTTAGAATTGGCTTGGAAATCAGCAATAACCCACCAATATCAAATTATGAAAGCATGGCACCTTAAGCAGCCACTGAGCATTTTTGCTTCGTTTCGTTCATCGTCATACCTCAACGAGTTCCACGCCTTCATCAAGCAGCAACCCGTTTATCCATCACCACCTACAAGTCTCGAATAAGATCGTACAGCCTATACTCGATAGCTATGGTTTGACAGATGTAATGGGTAATACTACCATTACATTATACCACCAGCTTGGATGAAAGGAGATCGCAATGCAGACTTCAACCAGCAAATTAACGCAAAAATATCAAACCACAATCCCTGCACCCGTCCGGAAACTATTGCACCTGCAAGCGGGTGATGCGGTCGCGTTCGATATTGAGGACAATGTTGTTCATCTACGCAAAGCCAGAAGTATTGATCTTGCCTTTGCCCAAAGTCTTGAAGGCACGCTGAACGAATGGAACTCCCCAGCAGATGAAGAGGCATACCGTGAGCTATAATGCCCATGATGTTGTTGTCGTACCGTTTCCATTCACGGATAAAACCAGTTCCAAAAGACGACCTGCATTGGTGCTATCCGATGCGCACGCATTTAATGCTCAGGTAGGACACTCTCTATTGGCGGTGATTACCAGTGCCGCCAATTCATCATGGCCGCTTGATATTGAAATCACCGATTTAGATGCAGCCGGTTTAACTGCCTCATCAGTCGTGCGCATGAAGTTATTCACATTAGACCATCAGTTGATCCTGAGAAAAATTGGCAAGCTCTCGGTAACCGATAGTCAGCAAGTGAACTTGTCGATTGATGCTTTACTGAAACCGTAGTTGGCTTTGTAAATTCAATCCGCCATCAAGATTTCACTGGTATTCTCATTCGCATCATATCAGGTGATGGAGGCTTGACCCTGTTGTTCTTCAATAGTCTTTCCAGCTTTTCTTGAGATTCACATCGCGCGGGAAGCGCCGACTCCACTGATCAGGCAATTCTCGCTTTCGGGTACAGCAATCATAACCCTGCACTTTATGGTTGAATGCAGCCTCGGAGTTACCATCAGGTAAATCTAATAAGGCTTTCACCATGTTATACCCGGTTTCAGGGATGGCTCTAAAACAATATCCTGATCCGACGCTGTAATTCTTTAATTATCGGTTTCTGAATAAATGTAATTACTTCACACCTCCATAGTTAATACCGGTTAACTCAGCCATATGCCGCTTCCATGTGGTGAGGTCATTCGGATTGAATTTACTGAGGTGGTCATGCCCACACGCCCGAGCCATGACCTTCATCAGCTCTGTGGAAGCACCGAAGAATCGCGCTAAACGTAGCGATGCATCATCCACATTCAGTTTGGCTCGCAATTCGGGCTTTTGCGTTGCGATGCCTGCCGGACATTGATTGGTGTTGCACATACGTGCTGCCACACAACCGATAGCCTGTAGTGCCGAGTTGGAAAGAGCCACGCCATCAGCACCCATTGCCATTGCCTTGATAAAGTCTTCCGGCATACGCAGACCACCGGTGATAATCAATGTGATATCTTTACGCCCTGATCGATCCAGGTGATGTCTCGCCCGTGCAAGGGCAGGAATGGTTGGTACCGAGATATGATCACGGAATATTTTCGGTGCGGCACCTGTGCCACCGCCTCTTCCATCAAGAATGATAGAATCAACACCTGAGGCTAGCGCAAAATCAATATCATCCTAGATATGATTGGCGGAGAGTTTCATGCCAATGGGAACACCACCGCTTACGTCCCGCACACGAT
>JAUZQJ010000141.1 GCA_030951045.1 Mariprofundus sp. | reverse complement strand
TATCAATGCCTTATTGAAAGTCACCAGCAAACATCATTTGAAAGCACAACTGCTGGATTATAGAAATTCAGGTGATACAGCCGGCGATAAAGAGCGGGTAGTGGGTTACACCGCAATAGCGTTTTATTCAGAAGAACAACATGATGAATAAGCCACAGGGAGACGTGTTGATCGCGCTGGCGCGTCAGGCCATCGCCGACAAACTTGAAATCAGATGCGATGCCATCAACACAGACCATGATGACTGGTTGACTGAACACGTGGCAACGTTTGTCACGCTCACCATATATGGCAACCTGCGTGGCTGCATCGGTACGTTGGAAGCATATCGCCCACTCATCGATGATGTGCGCTCTAATGCAGAGGCAGCCGCTTTTCACGACCCCCGCTTTGCACCATTAAGCAGGGGTGAATATGCCTCCGTAGACATAGAAGTATCAGTGCTTTCCAGGATGCAAAACGTTGAGGCGCAGAATGAGCAGATCGCAATCGCCACAATAAGGCCGGGTATCGATGGCGTGGTACTGCAATATGGCCCATATAAAGCCACATTCTTACCACAAGTGTGGGATCAACTGCCCGATCCACAACAGTTCTTTGCGCACTTAAAGCAGAAAGCAGGACTCTCCATCGACTTCTGGCATCCTGAGCTTCAACTCTCTACATATCAGGTGAATAAATTCCATGAGCACAATAATGAACACAATGGCTCCGGACACTGATCATGGCCGATGCTCATTTTCCGGGCCGTTTCTGGCACACACTTGAAGATGGACGCATCCAGTGTGATATCTGTCCGCGTGACTGCAAACTGCATGATGGTCAGCAGGGATTATGTTTTGTGCGCAAACGCGAAGGCGATCAGATGGTGCTCACCACCTATGGCCGCTCATCCGGTTTCTGCATTGATCCGATTGAGAAAAAACCACTGAATCATTTTTACCCTGGCTCAAGCGTGCTTTCATTTGGCACAGCCGGTTGCAACCTCTCCTGCAAGTTCTGCCAGAATTGGGATATTTCCAAAGCCCGAACGCTTGATCGTTTATGCAATCAGGCCGAACCTGAAGCGATTGCCAAAGCTGCCGTTGACCATGCATGTCAGAGTGTTGCCTTCACCTACAACGATCCGGTAATTTTTCTTGAATATGCCATTGATACCGCGCGCGCCTGTCATGAACAGGGTATTAAAACAGTCGCTGTGACTGCCGGTTATATCAAACCTGCAGCGCGGAAAGCATTTTTTTCACACATTGATGCTGCCAATATTGATCTAAAGGGCTTTTCCAATGATTTCTATCGTAAGCTGTGTGCGGGCGAGTTAGGCCCCGTACTGGATACATTGGCATATTTAAAACATGAAACAGACGTGTGGTTTGAAATCACTACATTGTTGATCCCCGGTCAAAATGACAGTGAAGATGAACTCCGATCCATGTGTGACTGGATTGCTGAGCACCTTGGCCCGGATGTGCCATTGCATTTCACTGCTTTTCACCCTGACTGGAAAATGATGGATCTGCAGCCTACGCCACTATCCACATTGCGCCGTGCCCGCCGCATCGGTAAAAAAGCAGGCCTGCATTATGTCTATACAGGTAACGTACATGATCGCATAGGCGCTACAACACTATGCTCAACGTGTAAGACCAGAATAATTGAACGCGACTGGTATGAGATTCTGGAATACCGCCTCTCTGATGATGGCCGCTGCATCTTTTGCGACACCCGACTGGCAGGTGATTTCGGACCGTTTAAAGATACGTTTGGTGCCCGCCGCATTCCAGTCACGATTTAACCATACTTACCCTCAAACGGTTTCGTATGCATTCAATACACGCTCATAGCCAACCTTGCTCTCTGCGATGCTAGATAGTAGAAGATACTTTTTCGTATGGAGTGGGTGCGATGGGATTAGAACAATCGATACAACGTCAAAAAATGGAGTACCTAAGCGACAACCTGCTTTCGGCTGTTGCAGCCGTTGTGATTGGTGTTCTGATTGTCACCTGGGTATTTCTCGGCATAGTAGCTGACACACTTCTCTATGGCTGGTTGACGCTTGCCCTGCTGATCAGCGCAGTGCGATTATGGTCCTACTTCCATATTAAGGCCCGGTTATCAGATCCACAACACTATCCGGCCATTGAGCGCCTGATGATCATCACAGCTACCATGACCGGCTTGTTGTGGGGCGTGGGTTCAATACTGTTTTGCATCTCTACTGAAATGTTCTACTGGGTGTTTCTCGCATTCGTACTCAGCGGGTATGCTTCCGGATCGGTGTTCACCACCTCTGTCTCCTTGCCCGCCTGTGCCGGTTACTTTTTTCCCACGATACTACCAATTACCGGCTGGTTCTTTCTTCAGGACGATCCCCGCGCTCCAATGATGGGTATTCTGCTACTCGTTTTTACTGCTGCCGCCTGGAATGTTGCCCGAAACTCCAGGCGTATGCTGCTACAGGGGTACTCCCTGATTGCAGAAAAAGCCGAACTATCTGATTCACTGGAAGAGAGAAATCAGCAGTTGAGCCGTGAAGTGTCAGAGCATCGACAAACAAGCGCGGCCTTGATGAAAAGTGAGCAGAGTTATCGCCAACTGATTGAACATGCCCCCGTCGGCATTTTGGTTGTAAAGCAGGGAAAACTCATGTTCTCCAACCACTATTGGCATACGCTCATGCAGAGCAGCGCTGACCCGTCTGATAATGACAAGCAAATTGAGCAACTCGCCTGTAGCTCGGACAGGCACCACTTGTCCGAACTGTTCAAGGCAGACAAGCAGAATGGAACAGCTGTACCTATTGTCTGGAGTACTCCGGTTTGCACACGCCTGCATACAGAAGTATCCGCCTTGCCGATACGCTTCAATGAAGAGGAATCTACACTACTGCTGATCACTGAGATCGAAAGTCGAATCAAGGCCGAACAAGCAGAACTGCATAAACAACAGAGCGAAGCCTTTGCACAGCGACTGGAGGCTCTGCAAACCATGGCTGGTGGTATTGCCCATGACTTTAATAATGTGCTGGCAGCCATCATGGGAAATGCATCATTAGCCATGAGCAGGTATGCTGTAAAGCAGAGTGGATTGGGACATTTTCTAAGCAATATAGAAGTTTCCGGAGAGCGTGCTGCTCTGCTATGTCGGCAAATGCTTGCCTATTCCGGCCATGGTGCTTTTGTTGTGGAGCCCTTAAATCTCTCACAATGGATTCAGGCTCACCTGCATAAACTTGGCGAAATGACAGAAAAGCACGTCGAAATCAGATATACACTTGCAGATCCCCTGCCCTGCATGGATGCCGATCCGCGCCAGATACAACAACTGGTGGAAAACTTATTAAGCAATGCCGTGGAAGCCTATCAGGGACAATCTGGCACCATCAGAATCACTACAGCAACGCAGCAGATCGAAGCTGACGAAAAATGCAAAAGCGGCCTGAACAGCCTCTCTCCCGGCCAATATGTATCACTCTGTATTCAGGACAAGGGCTGTGGCATGAGTGCCAACACCCTTAAAAATGTTTTTGATCCATTTTTTACTACCAAGTTTGCCGGACGAGGGTTGGGGATGAGTGCCGTTTTCGGTATTGTAGGAGGACTCAACGGCGATCTACGTATTAATTCCCATGAGGGGCATGGTACTGATATCCAGATACTGATACCGGCTTCAAGTGAACACGCCATCACATTTAAACATGCTGATGCATCTGTGAAGCAGGATAAAACCTTGCAGGACGGAGACCTGGTACTACTGGTGGATGATGATAAAATGCTGCGAGAGGCTGGCAGCATGATACTTGAATCTATCGGTTTCCAGGCTATCACTGCCTGTGATGGCCTGGAGGCGCTTGAAATTTATGAGCGGCAGATGCACGAGGTAAAACTGGTGATTCTGGACATGACCATGCCAAGAATGGGGGGAAAAGCATGCCTGCATGAATTACGCGCCATGAATCCGCATCTGCGTGTGATCATTTCAAGCGGTTACAGCATGGAAGATATGGCCGTTCAACTTGGCGACTGCAAACCATCAGGTATGCTGCAGAAGCCCTATACTCCGGATATGATGCAGCAAACTATCTTCGCTATAGAGTGAACAGAATCCAGTGCAGATGCTTTTAAAACATGCTGCCGCATCACGAAAAAAAACGGGCAGCCGATGGCTGCCCATTTTTTTCGTGATTGAACCCTTATTACCAGTCAGGTGTCCAGCAGTGCTGCCTGTGCAGCGGCAAGACGCGCAATCGGTACACGCGGACCTGAGCATGATACATAGCTCAGGCCAATCTTGTGGCAGAAGCTGATGGAGGCTGGATGGCCTCCATGCTCGCCACAAATACCGATCTTCATGCCCGGTTTAACACCACGGCCCCAGTTCACAGCCAGCTCCATCAATTTACCGACACCGTTAGCATCAAGCACTTCGAATGGATTATTCTGCAAAATACCTGCATCACTGTACAAGGGTAGGAATTTGTTTTCTGCATCCTCGCGTGAGAACGAGAATGTAGCCTGGGTCAAATCATTGGTACCAAAACTGAAAAATTCAGCCTCGGTAGCCAGTTGCTCTGCACGCAAGCAGGCACGCACGACTTCCATCATGGTGCCAAACTTGAAGCTTGGATCCATGCCCTGTGCTTGTTGCACTTCTTTTCTAATCTTTTCAACGTGCACTTTAATATTTCTGAGTTCTTCAGCATTACAAACCTGTGGAATCATAATCTCAGGATGCACTTCAATGCCCTTTTTCTGACATTCGCAGGCTGCTTCAAGTACCGCACGAATTTGCATGGCGTAGATTTCAGGAAAGGTGATACCCAGACGCACACCACGATGGCCCAGCATTGGATTGACTTCGAACAGCGCACGCACTTTTTTGAGGATCGCTTCTTTCTTCTCAATAGCCTCATCAACCAGCGAAGAGTCAGCCAACTGCTGAATGGGTTTAAGCACTCCATTCTGCGCAGAGAGCAGGCTTAAGGTGGCTGAAAGCACTTCTGAGCCACGCATGGTATCTTTCAAATGTTTGAGCTGTACAAGATCATCAATCAACTGGTTTTCTGATGGCAAAAATTCATGAATAGGCGGATCAAGCAGACGCACTGTTACAGCATTTGGTGACATGGTTGTGAACAGTTCGATAAAGTCCTGACGTTGGATAGGAAGCAATCTGTCCAGTGCAGCCTGACGCTGCTCAAGGGTATCCGCAACAATCATCTCAAGCACGATTGGCAAGCGCTCTGCCGCATTAAACATCCGCTCTGTACGACACAGCCCGATCCCCATAGCACCATATTTAAGCGCCCGTTCAGCATCTTCAGGCACATCGGCATTGGCCATCACTTTTAAACGAGCACGTTCATCAGCCCATGACAGTAAGGTTTTGAGCTCTTCTGAGAACTCCGCTTCAACAGTATCAACAGCGCCCAAATACACATTGCCAGTAGTACCATCCAGAGTAATAACATCACCCTCTTTAATGACAACATCACCGATATGTGCCCGGCGGGCCATCACATCTACTTCAATGCCATCGGCTCCTGCCACACAAGGTTTACCCATGCCACGCGCCACAACAGCAGCATGACTGGTTTTACCACCACGGGAAGTCAAGATCGCTTCGGATACAAAAAAACCATGTATATCTTCAGGTTTGGTCTCTTCACGCAACAAAATAAGCGGCCTGCCATTAATGTTTTTTTGCGCCACTGCACGGTCCGCATCAAACACCACATGACCACATGCAGCACCCGGACTTGCAGGCAAGCCTGCAGCCAGAGCTGTGGCATCGGCATCAGGATCAAGACGAGGAAATAGCATCTGTTCCAATGATTCAGGAGCAATACGCATGAGCGCCTCTTCTTCGCTGATCAGGCCTTCTGCCACCAGTTCAACCGAGGTGCGAACCATGGCCTGCGTATTCATCTTTCCATTGCGCGTCTGCAGGCAATATAAGATGCCTTTCTCAATAGTGAACTCAAAATCCTGAATTTCTGAATAATGCTTTTCAAGTTTGCTGCGCAGCTCTTCAAGCTGACGGTAGAGATCCGGCATCTCATCAGCCATCTGGGCAATGGGTTTGGGTGTACGAATGCCTGCTACCACATCTTCACCCTGAGCATTGACCAGATATTCACCGTAAAACATATTTTCGCCGGTGCCCGGATTACGGGTGAATGCCACACCCGTAGCACAATCATCACCGCGATTGCCAAAGACCATCGTACAGATATTTACAGCAGTTCCGTTGGCCTGATCAGGGGTGATATTAAATTCACGTCGATAATCGACCGCACGTTTACCAGACCACGAGCCAAGCACGGCTTTAATGGCCAGGTCCAGCTGTTCATACGGATCCTCCGGGAAGGAACGTCCTGTCTGAGCATGTACAATTTCAAGAAACAGGGTCGCAATCTCTTTCAGATTGTCAGTGGAGAGGCCAACATCTTCTTTCACACCTTCACGTTTTTTAATCGCTTCAAAGGGTTCGTCAAAATACTCATCTTCAATACCAAGAGCTACTTTTCCAAACAGCTGAATAAAACGGCGATATGCGTCATAAGCAAAACGCTCATCTCCTGTCTGCTCAATCTCACCCTGCAAGGTATCGCTGTTCATACCCAGATTGAGAATAGTATCCATCATACCAGGCATCGACATGGCTGAACCGGATCGCACCGACACCAGTAACGGATTATGCGCATCGCCAAAACCTTTACCTGTCACATTTTCAAGCGCGACCATCTGTTCTTTCACTTCCTGCATCAGACCATCCGGGTAGGTACTATCATTCTCCAGATAACTAAGACATGCCTCCGTAGTAATGGTATAACCAGGCGGCACATTCAAACCTATCTGCGTCATCTCACACAGGTTGGCACCTTTACCACCCAGAAGCTGTCTGTTCTTGCCATCTCCTTCGGTGAAAGAGTAAACGTATGTACTTGCCTGCTTAGTCATGTTGTTAAATCCTCAAAAGTATTTGAACGCATAAGCATGCGCATCATGGTTGTGTATTGGAGCTATCGAAAGAGAATCGCCGAATACAATGAAATATTACTCCTCTAAAGAGGTCATGAAAAGGGGTGTTTTGGGATCTTTATGGCTGCATGCGTGCCGCATAGCCAACCATTTTGGTCAGTTAATATTGACTGCTTTTATACAATAGAGATTGCTAAAACACACTAATGTGAAATCAATCAGTTCACGCTTCAAGCCTCTATTTATCATGCCTTTAAACGCCATTCAGCTTATTCCGGTTGTGGTTGTGGCATCCACTGGTATCGAATATCCAGATCAGGCTCCTGACGAATACATTGCAGGCCAAGCCGCGCTTCTATGTTCAATGCAATGGGTGCTTTCAGATTAGCTGTTACCCATTGTTTATCTGCAAAAGGGTTGAGCACCAGCATCCACATAATAGGGCTATCACTATCGGCACCTATGCAGCTTCGTGAATCAGGTGACAATGAAGGAACGGCTCCAAGGCGCTCCTCATTCCATGGCGTAATCAAAAAAGCGGCTTCAGGCTGATCCATAGACTGAATACAAATGATGTCACCCTCCCCCTCATAAATGAAACCATACTTTCTAGCGTCACTAAAACCAGCCAAGCCCTGAGGAAAATGAAAGGCTTCAGAGTAATCAATATCTATTTTACTCATCGTTATTGTCTCCATCATTGGAACTGTCATCTCTTGAGCCATCATATCGGGCTGCTCCTTGTAACCATGTTAAAGCTGCTGCGCCTCCGGCAGCTTTATTCTCTTCCTGGATAAGATTGTATATTTCCATACGGTGAACTGGAATGTCTGAAGGTGCTTCAATGCCAATGCGCACAATGTGCTCATTTTGAATATCCTGTATCACAATTCGGATATCATCATTGATTTGAATAGCCTGACCAATTTTTCTGCGTAAAACTAACATCTAATGCATTTTCCTCCTATCTGAGGAAGTTAATTAAACTGAGTGATTTTATCTGAGTTACCTGGCTATAAGCGGCCTGCAAAGCAATACTCGATTGTTGCAGTTCAGCGACTACAGCTGGAATATCCACTGCTTCATGCGTATTGAGTCGCTGGTCCAAATTCAATTTCATATCTTGATAAGAATTTTTAGAAATCTGTACCGATTTGAGTTTTGCTCCGACATCAGCAGTTAAATCAATCATACCGTTCCCTGCTGCATTCAAAGACCCCAACGATGACTGAATACCGGCCAGATTATTATTCGTCAGAGCTACCGTGAATTCTTGCATAGCCGTGAATGCTGCACTGAAGCCCGGTTGATCACCCCGAACATTACTTACAACCTGCTGATTTGCGCTGACTGAAACGATACGATCCTGATTACTACCACTATAGCTGATACTCCCAGCAACAGTTGAACCACTGACACTAAGCGTCCCGACACCCGCATTCACCGTGTCCGGTATGCCATTATAGGTCAGGTTTAACTGACTACCATTGCTCAATAATACGCTATTAGCACCTGTTACCAATGCCGCGGGGGTACCGATCATATTGGTGCCTGCAGCGTTGGAGATGCTGGCAATACTGGTACCTGTGGCATCGAGTGTGATGGTATAGCTGTCATTGACAGCATTAGCATTGGAAGCAAGTGTCACATTACTGATGGATGTATTGGTGACCGGAGTAGCAGGCGAATACGTCGCTGTGCCTGCATTGAACGGATTCGAGACAAAGGCTGCTTTGTCAGTTGCGGTACCAGCAAACAGGGAATCCCCTTGCCATTGCTGATTTGCATCAGCCAACAGTTGATTCGTCAAATGTCCCACTTCAGCTAGCGCCGCCTGTCGTTCTGCATTACCGATCTGAGCAGAAGCTTGCTGTGTTGCTAAAGTTTGGAGGCGTTGCATGATATTACTCATATCATTGAGCATTGTCTGGCTCATGCTTAATCGTGATTCAACAGTGGAAATAGCATCAATACTACTTTGGCTAGCCAACTGACTATGACGTAAATCCAGCGATAATTTATAATCCAAACCAGCCTGCGCTGGCGTTTGAAAGCGTGTGCCAGAGGCAATCTTAGCATTGCCATCATTCTGAATATTCTGTTGTTTATTAATACCTGTGAGTAAACTGTTATATAACATACTAGTCGATATTCTCATGCGTTCACTCCTGCTCCGTTCATATCAAAAAACGATCTCATCGAATTAAGCCAAGCAATGAATCAAGCATCTGATTGGTGGTCGTGATAATTTTCGCTGATGCCTCATAAGCGCGCTGGAATTTAATCATAGAAATCAATTCTTCATCAATATTAACGCCTGAAATTGCCAAGCGCTGGCTTTCCAAAGAGTTTGCTTCAACGGTGCGATACTCTTTTTGCTGCTTGGAAATGGTAACATCAGAGCCATATTGAACAGATAACGCAGTGGTTCGGTTATGCAGACTCGATGATGTTGTGGCATCCACACTCAAAGACGTATCCTGTAATGCGAGAATAGCCAACGCACTGCTGTTATCTCCGGATTGTACAATAGAGGTGGTTGGATCTATTCGACCTGTATTGATGGCATTAGCATTAGCCTGAATAGCCGCAGATACACTCAACGATGCGCCATCGCCACCCGCAAAAAAGTTATTTATTTCATACGCTGCTAAAAAATTACTGGTATCATCAGACAGAGCAAAACTCTGTCCGGCTGCTGCATTGATCGACAACCGACCATCAGCATCAACTGTTGCATTAATACCGGCCACTGCATTAAGCGTTGTTGCCACCTGATTCATCGTCGTTGCACCAGCTGTAATCGGGATCGCAATGCCACCGGGCACCACAGGTACACCTGCCGCATCAAACACATGAATGTTAAAGCTTCCTGTCTGTACTTTTGCAGCAAACGGAGCCGTCTGACTGACATCATCCAAGGCAATGATCGCCTGACTGGATTGTCCTGATGTCAGAGTAGTATGTTTCACAGCATTACTACTATCGGCATGTATTTGATTGACCGAAAAGATTAAATTGGCTGCGATACTGTCAATCTGGGTAATATAGTTCCCTAATTGGTTATCTCGCAAATCCAGTAAGCCACCGATTTCTCCACCCTGAGTCGTGCCCAGAACAGGCGTAGAAGTACCTGCAATCACGATACTGGAAAAACCACCAGCAACTGCACCGCCCCTTGCCAATTGACGCGCGACGCCATCTTGCGTTAACAGATCTCCATTCAGGGTTTGTATCATAAAAGAACCATCACCGGTGGTAACGCTTTGCACAGGCAGCAATGCTGCCAAATCACGCACAGCCTGATCCCGCTGATCACGTTGATCATTCGCCAGGTTGATGCCGCCCTGAGATGTTGATTCCTGCCTTCTAATTTGCGAAGTCAACGAAGCAATATTTGTCAGTGCCTGATTAATATTGGCAATCGACTGATCAATATTGCTGTCGGTAGTGGCTTGCACACCTACCAATTGTGCATGCATATTGGTTATATTGCTGACTAATGCACTACTTTTCGCCCTGACATTCACCCGTTGTCCATTATCCTGAGGGTTATTTGCCAGTTGTTTCCATGACAAAAAGAAATCGTCCAACGATGAGGCAAGACCTGTACTTTGCAAACTGCCAAAGACATTTTCAACCGCATTAAGACCTGTGTTCATGGTTGTCCAATACGACAATTGCGTGCCATTATTAAGCTGTGCCTGATTGATGATCGGATCAATCATACGCTGGACACTATTCACATTCACACCACGACCAAGTGTGGTCGCACCAATTTTTTCCGGTGTTGCCGTAACCAAATTTGCAGACTGCCTCGAATACCCGGGAGTATTAACATTAGAGATATTATGCGACACCACATCCATAGACTTCTGTTGTGCTTTCAAGCTGCTGGCAGCGATATTCAGGCTATCGAAAATCATGGTATTACCCAGGCGTCCTGCGATTATAGGTGTGCTCAGGTTGACTAAGACCCAAGCCCTGCAAAATATTTGACGTCACATTATATGCAGCATGTAAGCGTAACTTATTTTCCTGATTACTCTGATCCACCTTGATCATACGCTCATACAAATTACGGCGTAAGGACTGAAACGCTGCCGCTTTGATGCCTGCATACATATCAATCACAACCGATAATGACAGCTCTCTGGAAACATCATATGAATCCAGCAATTGACGACACTGCTGTTCCAACTGGCCAAGGCACTGGTGAGCAATAATACGTTCATCCGTTAACTGCATGATTTGATCCGCATCAAGATGACGAATAGCTTCATATTCAGCTTGCGCAATTTTTTCCAATTCAAGCGCACACACATTCATTTTTTCCAGCACACTATGTAGCTCTTCTAATGCGTTAGCTGGCAATGCGATGATCTTATGAGAACGCTTTGGGCTAGAGAGATTAAGACCTACCATGACCGCTCCGCCAACGCATTGCTGACGATCTGCGCGGCTACTTTATGGCTGTCCGATTTAAAACTACCCTCTTCCAGAGCTCCTCGAATTTCTTCAATACGCTCCATCCGTACATCTGACATTTCACTAAGCATGGTCATGGCTTTTTCACGCAGACTGGCTGCATCTGTAACTTTAACAGAATCTCCGCCTGAACCCGACGCCTTGCCTTTGCCCTTACCTTTTGAGGCACTGCCGGAACGCTGAATTCCAGAAGATCCTGATGTACTATTAATGCGCATCTCTGTTTACCTCCATGGCCAAACCACGACTCATCTCTAATTTATCGGCGGTTTTGGAAATTTCTTGAATCATTGCATGATTTCCCTGCTTAGAAGTGCGCACATGCTGGGCACCTTCAAGTTGGCGATAAATGCTTTCAGCGATACCAAAATCACCACGCTTTGCACTGGCCTGAGCAATGGCATCATCCATCATTGAAGCATGTACATTCTCAGCATACCCACTGGGCATAAAATCAGACTTCCCTACACTCTTACGCATTTCAGTCATCATCTGCTGCACAAAAACCGCTTCAAGCTGCTTGCTGACTTTCCACAGCCCTTCATCTTTTTCTTTTACCGGCACCCTTGTTTGTGATGCAAGCACACGATGAAAACTGATTTTATTGGAGGCTGTTGGCGAATGCGTGCGAACATTGGCTGATTGCTGCATCTTCACATGCTGTTGCATCTGCTCCCGCTTCAAGATGCCATCGATGACGAATTCGACCAGATCTGCCATTACATCGTCCTCAAGTCGGCATGCAATGCACCGGCTGCTTTGATCGCCTGCAGTACCGCTATTAAATCACTTGGGCTGGCACCCACCGCATTCAATGCACTCACAAGCTCGGATAAAGAGACCTGTTTAGGTAATACTACCAATTTAGCATCACCTTCAGTCACATCCACAGCAGTACGATCCACCGTTGTGGTCTGTCCACCGGCAAAAGCACCCGGTTGTGATACTTCGGGGGTCTCTGTCACGCTGACAGTAATATTACCATGCGCCACAGCAACCGTATCAATGCGCACATCCTGCCCCATTACGATAGTGCCGGTACGTTCATCAACAATCACGATGGCCTGATGATCTATAGTGACATCAATCTGTTCAATATCAGCAATCAGATCAATCGTATTACTGCTTGGGTTCCACACTTTAATCGTGCCTGAATCCGTAGCTCTGGCCATGCCTTTGCCCAGTTTGGCATTGATCGCACGCTGCATATTTCTGGCCGTAGTAAAATCAGGACGACGCAAACTCAATGTAATATGATCCTGCTCAGCAGTTAAGCCGCGAGGGGCTGCTCTTTCAACACGCGCACCATTCGGAATAGTACCTGCCGTAGGATGCCCTTTGGTCGTGCTGGCTCCTTTTCCTTCAACTGAAAAACCACCAATGGACAAGCCACCCTGAGCAACCGCGTATGGACGACCATCACCACCTAGCAACGGTGTTACCAACAATGTACCGCCTCGCAAGCTCTTGGCATCACCAATACTGGAGACCGTAACATCCAGTTGCTGGCCGGGGCGTGCAAATGCCGGCAGTTCTGTTGTCACCATCACTGCCGCAATATTTTTTGGTTTCATCTTGGTAATATCAGCACGCACATTCACACCCAGGCGTTCTAACAGAGCTGTAATACTATTAATGGTAAAGGGCGATGAGGTTCCTGAATCCCCGGTACCATTGAGACCAACGATCAGACCGTAACCGATCAGGGCATTACCACGCACGCCTTCAATACTAGCGAGATCTTTAATGCGTTCAGCCTGGGCCTGCATCGGTAATAGCAGCGCTATTGCCAACACCGCGAGGCTTAGTCGGGGAAGGTACGTTAAAATGGCCATACTTGATCCAGTGTTTTCGATAACCAGCCTTCATGGGTCACATTTGCCAAAGCACCTGTGCTACCATAACTGATGCGTGCCTGAGCCACTTTTGACGATGGAATAGTATTATCTGCTGCAATATCGGTTGGACGTATTACACCAGAAAAAGTGATCTCCTGTGGCTCATGATTGACGTTCAACAGACGCTTACCAACCACCCGCATATTGCCATTGGGATAGACATGCATCACAACCGAAGTAACACTGGCTGTTAAGGTATCCGAGTTATTGGTGGAGCCGGAACCGTCAAATGTTTTACTGTTGCTCATGCCTATATCACCAGCAGGACTCACATCTTTATTGGCCAGTGCTGCACCATAGGTGATATTGGCGCTCAAACCCGTTTTACGGTCAGATGTTTTACTTTGTTTACTGGCTAGAGACCGTGTCGCTTTGGCATTTTCCGAGACTATAATCGTCACCAGATCCCCTACTTGTGCAGCTTTTGAGTCGGATAAAAATCCAGCTCCGCCATTGCCCCACAATGAACCGTTTTGGCTGGTATCAGGGGTCGGTGTACTCAAAGCCTGATCCACTTCCTGTTTTTGTTGTGCATTGGCCTTGCTATCAACACGCGGCATGCAACCAGATACTAGAGACATGCTGACTGTCAATAAAATGGCCGTCATTAAAGCATTCATCCTTCAGCTCCCTGGAACAGCACACGCACAGCACCGGCGCTTTCAACGATGGCTTGTACTACTTGCTGGCTGCGTAAATTCTTCACCAATAAACGCTGGCCCTGTTGGGCTGAACGCATCGCTTTACCCTGTGTGCGAACATGTAAACCACCAAATTCAACAATCATTGTCACCAGCTCTCCACGCTGAATCAACGGAGGACGTTTCATATGATTACTGAGCAACAGATCACCTTTATACATCCGACGAGTCAAACGCATGCCAACCGCGTCATTATTTTGACGAACCAAATGACCACTATGGCCAGCTATATCAGTACGCGTTCTCTTTAACATAGACTGTGTGAGCAAGCTACGTGCCGGAATATCTTTCACCATAACAACGGCCATGGCCCACCAGTGTACACGAACAGGTACATACCAACGTTTACCACCTTGTTCGGCAACCAATGAGAAACGTTTAGGATGACCACGCAACGATAGTGGCAATGACCAGCGAATAGCGCCGCTCGTCACAGGCCAGCGTTCAACACGAATCAACTCGGCAGAAGCGCCGCGCACCACCACACCACTGTTAAAGAAGGATACAAGCGACTGCTGCATGACTGAATCCGATGCTGCTAATGCAAAAGCAGGCAAGCTCAGAACAGGTAGCAACATAGCGACGACCAGCATCAGCAAGCGCTTGGATGTGTTTTCACACATCCCTTCCAACAATGGTAGGTGGCGAATCACGCTTACCTCCTGATACTGTTGGCGGTCTGCAGCATTTCATCAGCTGCCTGAATCGCCTTGGAATTCATTTCATACGCACGTTGACCTGCAATCAAATTCACCATCTCTTCAACCATACTAACATTGGACATCTCCAGCATACCCTGACCAATTGAACCCAGTCCGTTTTCAGCCGGATTGCCGATCACGGCTTCACCGGATGAATTACTGGGTTGAAAAAGATTTGAACCCAAATGAGTAAGCCCCGCTGGATTGATAAAGTCAGCAATCTGAACTTGCCCCAATACAGACTGAACGCCTCCAGCCTGCACTGCAGAGACCGTACCATCCTGTGAAATCTGTACTGCCTGGGCATCCGCCGGCACGGTAATACCCGGCTGCACCAGATCACCATTCTGAGTCACAATCTGACCGGTTGAATCCACACTGAATTTTCCATCACGGGTATAGGCGGTATCACCATTGGGCAATTGAATCTGAAAGAAACCACGCCCCTGAATGGTGAGATCCAATGGATTATTGGTTTGCTGAAAACTACCTTCTGTGAAAATACTATCGACACTAGCCGCTCTCACACCCAACCCAACCTGAATACCTGTTGGTAGCTGCGTACCGGCAGAACTTGCCTCTGAACCCGGCGATTTGATCTGTTGATACATCAGATCCTGAAAGTTAGCCCGTCCACGCTTAAAACCAGTTGTATTCACATTTGAAATATTATTGGATATCACATCCACATTGAGGCTCTGTGCCGACATGCCTGTTGCCGCCGTCCATAATGCTCGCATCATAATAAACTCCTACTGAACTACACCGACTCTGTCGTTAAGCAGGCCGGCCTGTTGATTATATTGTTCTACAATTTTCATCGTGGATTGATAATTTCGCATGGTGTCGATCATGCTCACCATCGATAACACAGCATTCACATTAGAATCTTCTAATGAACCATGCTGTATCGATACCGTTTTATCGGCTTCAATCATATTTCCCTTATCTGTTTTGATCAGACCACCTTCAAATTTCACCATATTCCGCTCATCACGAAGCATAGATAAACCCAACTCAGCAACCGGATTTTCATTCACATAAATGGTGCCGTCTTTGGTCGCACTCATAGCACCAACAGGCAGCGTAATCGGCGAGTCTGTTTTATCTAAAACAGCCAAATTGCCTTGCGTAAGCAGATTGCCGTCGGCATCCATTTTAAAATTACCCGCCCGGCTCAACGCCACTGAACCATCTGCCTGTTGGACACGAAAATAGGCATTGCCATTGATGGCAAAGTCCAAATCAGAACCGGTATGATGAATAGAGCCAGCTTGTGTACTTACATATTGTTTATTCATGGATAAAAAGGCGGCTGATGTTTGTTCTGGAACTCCTACACGACCCATCGCATTAGAAAATTGCGATGCAAAAGAGGTGCGATCTTCCATATATCCGGCCGTATTCACATTGGCGAGATTGTTACTGATGGTGTCCAGCTTCTGCTGCGCCATGTCGCCTGCGACACCGGCCATTAAATAACCTAATTGCATAATGTACTCCTGAACTACTGCTTGCCTGCTTGTACTAATGCAAGATAGCGGCCAGTGAACACCTCTATATTTTATGCTTTTATTTCAAACCCTTACAAGAATACATACTCAGGAACAATGTTCCTCCGGGAACTTTTTTCCGCTTTTAGCAGGACATTTTTTCCGCCCGTTAAAACGTCAGGTCCTGTTGCACAGACAAAAAAATACCGCCCCATGACAGGACGGCATTCTATGACGAACAGATCTGTAGCGTGTTACCTAGATCCTGCAAGTGGTTTTGCGTGCAGAGTGTAAGGTATTGGTTTACATGGCGTATTGAAAAAATACGTAATCACCTCATTGGTGATGAGTGGTCTTTCAATAGTTCAGGTGAATCAAGAAGTTGCGCTATGTATGTGCAAACACTTGCAGGATCTAGGTATTACTTGGTCAGTGAAATAAACACCTCAGGTAACTTTTCTGGCAGACGATCAACATGATCGATAATGGTATATTGGCTACCAAAGATATCAGCCACATACTCATCGGCTTTAGGATCAAGATTAATGCAATAGGTATAAAG
>JAUZQJ010000140.1 GCA_030951045.1 Mariprofundus sp. | reverse complement strand
CTTATATTAAATGTGTTCGCGGGTCTTGTGGAATGTGATGTCGGGCCATTGCTCTTCGGTATAGCTTAATTTCCATGCACTGGGTGCAAGATAGGAGAGAAAGCCATCGGCATCTTCAGAGAGATTGGATTCAAACAGACGGCGGAATTCCGACATCTTCTTATCATCCTCAGCGGTGACCCAGCGGGCGATCTGGAAGTCGGTTGCAACATAATCGGCATCGACTTTGTATTCAGCATTCAAACGGGCAACGGTCACATCAAACTGCAACACACCCACGGCGCCAAGAATATAATCACCACCGAGCAGGGTTTTGAATACCTGTACTGCTCCCTCTTCTGAGAGTTGGACTAATCCTTTATGCAGCTGTTTGCGTTTCATCGGATCTTTCAGACGAATGCGACGGAAGAGTTCAGGGGCAAAGTTTGGGATACCGGTGAATTTTAGCGCTTCTTTGGTGGTGAACGTATCACCGATTTTGATAGTGCCATGGTTATGGATGCCAATGATGTCACCGGCATATGCCTCTTCAACATGAGCGCGATCCTGCGCCATGAAAATAGTGGCGTTAGGAATTTTTACATCCTTGCCAAGGCGATGGTGACGCACGGTCATACCCTTTTTGAATTTGCCGGAACAGATGCGGAAAAAAGCAATGCGGTCACGGTGAGCAGGGTCCATATTGGCTTGAATTTTAAAACAGAACGCAGAAAAGCCTTTTTCATTTGGGTGAACTGTGCGCTCTACTGCATCGCGTGGCCCGGGCGATGGCGAGAGTTCCACAAAAGCATCAAGCAATTCTTTGACACCGAAGTTATTGACGGCAGAACCGAAAAATACGGGTGTTTGTGAACCGATCAGAAACTGTTCCAGATTAAACGGGTCTGCAGCGCCTTCCAGCAGCTCGATATCATCACGCAGTTCATCGGCTTGTGTGCCGAGCAGTTCATCTACTTTAGGGTCGCTGAGGTCGCTGATCTTAACGGTGTCAAAATCGTTGGTTTTAGCACCTGCCTTGAACAGGTTAAGCTCTTTTTTATAGAGGTTGTAAACACCTTTAAAACTTTTACCCATACCAATCGGCCACGACATCGGTGTGCATTCAATCTGCAGCTTTTCTTCGATGTCGGTGAGTAGGTCAAGTGGCTCCAGGCCTTCACGGTCGAGTTTGTTAATAAACGTAACGATAGGGGTGTTACGCATGCGACAGACTTCCATCAGTTTTTCAGTCTGCGCTTCCACACCGCTGGCGGAATCGATGACCATCATGGCGGAATCGACTGCGGTCAGTACCCGATAGGTATCTTCCGAAAAATCCTGATGGCCGGGGGTGTCGAGCAGGTTAATCTCGAAATCGCGATAATTGAACTTCATGACTGAGGAGGCGACTGAGATGCCACGTTCTTGCTCAATCTTCATCCAGTCGGAGGTGGCATGTCTGCTCGCCTTGCGCGCTTTTACAGCGCCGGCCATCTGAATAGCACCACCGAACATCAACAACTTCTCTGTCAAGGTTGTTTTGCCCGCATCAGGATGCGAGATAATGCCAAAGGTGCGGCGTTTTGCGATTTCAGTGGAAAAGCTCATGTGTTCCTCATTGTGGCAGAAGATGTGTTTTTAACTGCATCTCTTTCATGGCGCGGAGTGTAGCCAAATTAGTCTGATTTATGAATAGACCAGGATAATCGCATTGAAATATTTAAAAGCACCTACCTCAATCACCTTGCACCCCAGGGTGCCCTCTCTGGCTTCGCCATTCACCTTGTACCCCAGGGTGCCTTCTCTGGCTTCGCCATTCACCTTGTCGCAGAGAAATCGCGACAATGACCAGAAAAACAATATTTACCGTAGAGCAATGGATGTGAATTGCAGTCGTTTTTGTCTTTAATTTGCGGAACTTTGCGTCCTCTGCGGTGAAACGCATGCTGTTTGTATTCATGCAGTCATTGCGTGGAAGAGGGCAAACCGTAGAGTGCTCGCATGTCTTATTTGGTACTAGCGCGGCGCTGGCGACCGCAGAAATTTGCTGACCTTGTTGGTCAGGATGTGGTGGTTCGCACACTTAAAAATGCGCTAATTAGCGGTAATTTGGCGCATGCCTATCTGTTATGTGGTATTCGCGGCGTGGGTAAAACAACCATCGCACGACTGATGGCGATGGCGGTGAATTGTGAAACCTCCACATCAGGAGAGCCCTGTGGTGTGTGTGCCGCGTGTAAAAGTATTGCCGATGGTACCAATTTGGATGTGCAGGAGATGGATGCCGCCAGCCATACCGGTGTGGATGATGTGCGTGAAATTCTGGATGGTGTGCGTTATCCGCCAACCACGCTGAAGACTAAAGTCTATATTATTGACGAAGCGCATATGTTGTCCAAGAGCGCATTTAACGCGTTGCTGAAAACGCTGGAAGAGCCGCCTGCACATGTATTGTTTATTTTAGCGACGACCGAATCGGATAAATTGCCGGTTACTGTACGTTCGCGCTGCCAGCGTTTTGATTTGCGCCGTTTAGGACAGGGTGAAATCAGTGCCTACCTTAAACATGTGTTCAGTAAGGAATCGATTCGTGCTGATGATGACGCGCTTACAGCCATTGCACAGGCTGCTGATGGCAGTGTGCGTGATGCGCTTTCTCTGGCTGAGCGGGTGTTGGCCTATTCACGCGAACATCTGAAAGCAAGCGATGTGATGTCGGCGCTCGGTTTGGTCGGTTATGCGTTGAATCGTTCTCTTTCTGAAGCTCTCTTTGACGCAGATGCTGCCATGGCTGTGCAGCGTTTTAGAAGTGCGATTGGCAGCGGTCACGGAGCACGTAGCCTGTTAGAATCATTAAGCCGACTGTGGCATCAACTGGCCTGCCTGCAGGTTGATAGCGGATTGCTTGATGCTGAAATTGATGCCGAGCATCGTGATTGGTTGGAGCAGCAGCACTCTCGATTAAACATGCAGGCATTGGATTTGCGGTATCAGGTGTTGTTGCAGGGTATTCGTGACCTGAGCCTGGTGGAAGAGCGTATGGGTGCTGAGATGGTGTTGATGCGCCTGTGTGGTTTGAATGCTATTTCTAATGTGCTTGCGTCTAAAACACCGGCCTCTAATCACGCAGATGATGCTCAGTTGTCCTCTTCAGAGTCTTCGATCGCTACAGAGACTGGGCTGACAAATGCTGATTCAGCGACTTCCGCAGCAGAGTCGCATGTACCACCGGCGTTTCGGAATATTGAAGAAACAAACAAACGATCTATTGACGTGCAAGCCGAACCAATCAATAGCGTTGCACCTAACCCTGCTATGGTAGATGAGCTTAGAGAGCCGGATGCAATAGAAGCTGCCGATGATCTGCCTTTGCATGAGCAAAGCACAGGCAATGCTAGTGGTTTTACAACCTGGCAGCAGGCTGTCGATGCTTTTGGTGCTATAAAACCGGGTGTGTCGGCGATGTTGGATCATGTCGTGTGTGCCGAATATGGTGATAAAGTAAGGCTGGGTTTGAATAAACATCAGGAGAACGCCATCTCGGTACCTGATCGCACGGCTTTTGCCGAATGGTTGGGGCGCGAAGTGTTGTGGGAGTCGGCGCAACAACATAAGGGTGCATCGCTATCACAAGAGCGCGCCAAGCAGACAAAGATGGAAGAGGCCCGTTTGCGCAAAGGGGCAGAAGATGATCCGCATGTGCAGGCCCTGATGCGGGAAATGGATGCTAAACTGGTGAAAGTGTTGCCTGCCGGTGTGTCGGATCAGGTAGAGTAGTCAAAAGACCTTTTTTTCACCGCTGAGGACGCAGAGTAGAGTCAATAAATGATAATTATGGGGCTTTAATGTGTTACTTTGCGTCCTCTGCGGTGAGAGCTTATTAGACTTTGTCAGGAGAAACAGATGAATATTGGGAAAATGATGCAGCAAGCCAAGAAGATGCAGGAAGATATGAAAACCATGCAGGCTGAAATGGCAAAAATGGAAGTGTATGGTGAAGCTGGTGGCGGCATGGTCAAAGTGATGATGACCGGTGATCAGATGGTACGCAAAGTGGATATCGATGCTTCATTGTGGGAAGAGCAGGATAAGGGCTTGATTGAAGATTTGATGGCTGCGGCTGTCAATCAGGCATCTCAGAAGGTTGCTGATACCCAGAAAGATAAACAGAAAGGTTTGATGGCAGGTATGCCATTGCCACCGGGTTTTTCTCTTTGAACCATTTGCCGGGTGTACCAGCTCCATTGGGGCGGGTGATTGAGATGTTATCGTCTCTGCCCGGTGTTGGTCCGAAAACAGCGATGCGGCTGGGTCTGAATCTGCTTTCTCGCCCTGCATCGGATGCCAGTCGGTTGGCTGAAGCATTGATCTGCCTGCATGAGCAGGTTGGGTTTTGTGATGTGTGCGGTTGTTTCGCAGAGCAGGGACGTTGCCAGTTCTGTGATGACGTGCGTCGTGATGCTTCTACCGTGTGTCTGGTGGAACAGCCGGTAGATGTGTTGATGATGGAACGCGGTCAGGGCTATCGAGGCAGTTATCATGTATTGCACGGACGTTTGAGCCCGATTGATGGTATGGGGCCTGATCAGCTAAACCTGGAGCCTCTGGACAGGCGCATTGCGAATCAAGAGGACGGTGATATTGCAGAGTTGATTCTGGCAACCAGTGCAACTGTGGATGGTGAAGCGACAGCACATTACCTGGCTAATCGCTATCAGAGCTGTGAAGTGAAAGTTTCACGTATTGCCCGCGGTGTGCCGGAAGGTGGAGAGCTGGAATATCTTGATGAGCATACCTTGAGTCGAGCTATGGATCAGCGTATTTTGTGGGATGCGGCGGGGTGATACCTTGGAACTGATTAGACGCTGGCGTGTGTTGACTGAGGAGCTGGATCAAGCAAGTGTAAAACTGCTGGCGGTGAGTAAATATGCACCGGATGACGCTGTTCAGATGTTGATAGATGCCGGGCAGGTATGTTTTGGTGAATCTCGTGCCCAGAACCTGAGAGACCGTGCTAACCGTTGGCCGGATTGTGAATGGCATATGATTGGGCCAGTGCAGAAAAATAAAGCCAAATATGTTGGCCGCCATGCGTCTATGTGGCATAGCTGCGAAAACCTGGATACAGCTGAGGCTGTTGCCCGCTATGTTAGAGAGAGAAGCGATGGTGAAGAATCTTTGCCTGTCCTGATTCAGGTGAATATTGCAGATGTGCCGGCTCAGCATGGTATCAGGCCGGCGGCAGTGCCTGGGTTTGCTGCGGCTTTGATGCAGATTGATGGTTTAAAACTGGTTGGTTTGATGTGTATGGCTCCGAAAGGTGGCGATGCAGCGCAAGCTTTCCAGGCATTGTCTGCGTTGCGGGAAACACTATTGAGCGGATGCCTTGCTGATGTCGGATCACTGGCGCTGTGTATGGGGATGAGCGGCGATTATGAGGTGGCCATCGGAGAAGGGGCTACAATGGTGCGTCTGGGCTCAACCCTGTTTGGCGGTTGGGATGTGCGCAATAAGGGTGTGTGAAATCACTCTGTTCGAAAGCAGATTGAATAAAAAAGTGAATGATACAAAACAAAAGAGTTTGTGAGGCAATGATGCAACAACTGAATATAGCGTTTATCGGCGGCGGAAATATGGCCGAAGCACTGATTGCAGGCCTGCGTGGGGCTGGTCATGAGGGTTGCCGTATTACGGTGTCTGATCCGCAAAAAGTGCGCTGTGATTGCCTTGCCGATCAATATAGTGTTTCTTGTGTGCAGCAAAACAGCCTTGCGGCAAGTAGTGCTGATGTGCTGATTATGGCGGTTAAGCCGCAGCAAATGCAGGGTGCTTTGAAAGAGATCTCTGGGCATTTGAAGGCGGGTGCGACGGTGATCAGTATCGCCGCTGGTGTGAGTACGGCCTCTTTGAAACGCTGGTCGAATGAGCATGCCAATATCGTGCGGGTGATGCCCAATACTCCAGCTTTGTTGGGTGCTGGTATGTCGGTGCTGTTCAGTGATGCCGATGAGTTGCATAAGCAGCGCACGGAATATGTGTTAAATGCCTGTGGTGAGTGTCTGCGGGTAGATAAGGAGCAGATGATGCACGCTGTTACGGCCGTTTCGGGTAGTGGGCCTGCTTATCTGTTTTTAATGGCGGAAGTGATGCAGGCCACCGGCGAAAAACTTGGCCTTAGCAATGAAGTAGCTGCAAAGCTGGCAGCGCAGACCGTGTTTGGAGCCGGAAAGATGCTATCAGAGAGTGGTCGTTCAGCGAAAGACTTGCGTACTCAGGTGACCAGCCCGGGTGGTACAACTCAGGCTGCTCTTGATGTGATGTATGAAGTTGGCTTGCCGGCTGCAGTTCGACAAGGGATTGAAGCTGCCAGTAAACGTTCACAGGAGTTGAGTTGATGTTTATTTTCGGTTATTTTTTACAGGCGCTGGCAGGCGTGCTGCATATCATCCTGATGACCGCTACCATCGTGGTGATTGCTCGGGCTGTGTTGTCATGGGTGTCCCCTGATCCGTACAATCCGATCGTACGCATTATCAATCAACTGTCCGAGCCGATGTTATACAGAGTGAGAAAATATGTGCCATATATTGCAGGTATTGATTTCTCTCCGTTGGTTTTGTTGCTGATTATTATGTTTATGGATAATTTCCTTGTAGCTACCCTGAACCGCATTGCTTTGCCAATGATTCAGGCCGGTTAGTGTCTCATTGATGCATTCTGAAAATAGATTGTTTGATCGGGTCTTGAAGCAGCCACTATTTTGGTTGCTGACTCTGTGTGCCATCAATTTTTTTGCCTTCCTGGGTGGGCATACCTTATGGGATGTGGATGAACCCAATAATGCTGTTTGTGCCAGTGAAATGTTGCTGGCTGGAAATTGGTGGGTGCCAATGTTTAACGGCGATTACCGGTTTGATAAACCGATAATGATTTATTGGCTGATGATGCCGATAGATGCCCTGTTTGGCGTAAATGAATGGTCTGCCCGCTTACCATCGGCGCTGTCGTTGACTGGGCTGGTCTTGGTTGTGTGGGGTATGACGCGTCGATTGATGCGTGTATTTGATGCAGATGCAAACAAATCTGAACGCGCTGCTTTGATGGCGGCAGGCTTGTTTGCTACGGCTCTGCATATGATTGTTATAGCCAGAGCAGCCGTGCCTGATCCGCTGCTCATGCTGGCGCTCGGAATTGCTCTTCCTGCTTTGTTGATTGTGTATCTTGAAGGGAAGAAAAAAACACCGGCTAAAATACCGGGCATGTTGGTGTTGGCTTTTGTGGCTATTGGTTTTGGTACACTGGCGAAAGGGCCGATTGCAGGCTTAATGCCTTTATTGATTGTTGCTGCATTCCTGACGCTGATGCGGGATTGGAAAAGCTGGCATCTGTTTCATCCCTTCAAGGGTGCTGCGATTGCTCTGGCTGTCGCATTGCCGTGGTATATTGCAGTCGGTGTGCTGACCGATGGTGTATGGCTTGAGGGTTTCCTTTTTCATCATAATTTGGATCGCTTCACGGATCCTTTGCAAGGGCATCGCGGTTTCCCCGGTCTGTATGTGATTAGTATTCTGGTGGGGTGGTTTCCGTGGTCGGGCCTGCTGGCTGCGATGTTGTGGTTTGGTAGCTGGCGCTTGCAGGCACTGCGAGAAGAACCCGTGCGCCTGTTTATGTTGTGCTGGATTGGCGCATATATCCTCTTCTTCAGTGTGGCGCGTACGCAGTTGCCGAATTATGTGTTGCCGGTGTTTCCAGCCGCCGCGATACTGATGGCATGGGGCTGGGCGTATGCCTCGGAAGTTGTGCGGCAGCAGGCGATAAAATGGTTGGCATGGTCGGTGTTGGTACTCTCTTTGGGGGTGCTCATTGGTGGTGGCCTGGCGATTGAGAAAATGTGGCCTGCTGAGGGCTATTATATTCTGGCCATGTTGCCGATGTTGCTGGTATCGCTCTTATGGTTGTTGAAAAAAGAGTGGTTGGTGGATAAGCAGTTGGATTTAAGACTGTTGCTGGTTGCGGGTATGGCTATCTCGATGTTGCTACTTTCCGGTTGGTCTGTGAAAGGTGTCGATTATCATAAAATAAGCAGTGTGCTGGCTGAAAAAGCCAGTGAAGCAGGTTTTGATGGTAGTGAATTGGCCACATTCAGATATTTCCAGCCATCGTTGCTGTTTTACCATGGTGGGCGCTTGCCGATGTTGCCGGATACGCAGCAAGTGGGTGAATGGATGGCGGCCGGAAAAGCTGTGGTGATGCCGCAGGATAGCCTGGAGGCGTTGCCAAAAGAGATTATTCCTTATCTTATTGTTCATGCACGCGTACATGGCATGTATGCGCGCAGATGGTTGTTGTTGGTGAGCTTGCAGCCTGTAAGTGAGGTCGTTCAGTGAAGTTTAGGGAGATGAAATGATGATCAAATCAATGATTTCTATTGTCGTGCCGCTATATGAAGAAGAAGAGAATGTGCCGCTATTGGTGGCCGAAGTGGCCGATAAACTGAGCGATTATCAGTATGAACTGATTCTGATTGATGACGGCTCGACCGATGGTACGGTGAAGGCAATCAAACAGGCGCGTGCGGCTGATGAGCGGGTGGTGCTGGTGGCATTGCGCCGTAATTTTGGCCAGACAGCTGCGATGAGTGCCGGCTTTGAAGCTGCTCGTGGTGAATTTGTCGTGTATATGGATGGTGATCTGCAGACGGATCCTGCCGATATTCCCAAGTTGCTGGAGCGTTTAAAGCGTGATGATCTTGATATGGTCAATGGGTGGCGTAAAGACAGGCAGGATGCGAGCTTATCACGCAATTTACCATCCAAGATTGCCAATGCCCTGATTCGTCGCTCTACGAAGGTGCGCATGCAAGATTATGGTTGCCCGATGAAGTTGATGCGTGTTGAAGTTGCCAAGAATTTACGCTTATATGGTGAAATGCACAGATTTATCCCTGCTCTGGCAGATTTGTACGGCACGCGCATGGCGGAAGAGCCTGTGTCACATCGGCCACGTCAGTTTGGTGAAAGTAAGTATGGTATTGGTCGCACTGTTCGCGTGGTGATTGACTTGATGCTGGTCGTCTTCTTTCAGCGTTTTACGGATCGACCCTTGCAACTGTTTGGTCCGGTAGGCCTGATATCACTGGCTTCAGGTTTGTTTGTTGATCTGTGGTTGAGCATGGATAAACTGGTGTTCGGTGCGGAGTTGGCTGGCCGCCCGATGTTATTGCTGGGCTCCATGATGATTGTAACGGGTATTTTATTGTTTGGCATTGGTCTGATTCTGGAGATGCAGACTCGCACCTACTATGAATCTACCGGACGTAACCATTATAGTGTGCGCAAGGATGACGATAAGGAGTAGGCGTGTTATGGCTTAAGCTCGGTCTTTCAGGGTTATTGCTGGCTTTTTTAGCGTGGACTCTGGACTTAGGCAGTATCGTGGTTGTGTTGAATGGTGCGGACTGGAGCATGTTTGTTGCAGCTTGTCTCTGTTTGATTTTAGGGCAGTTTTTGTCTGCCATACGTTGGGCGTGGTTGGCGCGCGGTCTGGGCTTGACAGTGCTGACGGCTCGAAAAATTCAACTCTATTTTTTAGGTATGTTCTTGAGCCTGTTTTTGCCTTCCATCATTGGTGGCGATGTGGCGCGCGGCTGGTTGCTTGCGAAAGGTAAAAAAGATGCCGGTTGGCCGGCTGCGGCGAGTGTGGTGTTGGAACGCCTGAATGGTGTGTTGGCTTTGATGCTGGTGGTTTCACTGTGTATGTTTTTTCTGGATATTCCTGTGTTGTGGATCGTGCTTTGGGACAGTGGTTTGCTTGTTTTGCTGCTATTGATTTGTAGCACTCCCTGGTGGTGGCCACGACTGCTGGTTGCTGGTTGGTTTGAAAAACATCAAAAGATAGCAGGCTGGAAATCATTGCAGTTGAATAGCTCTACCTTTTATATGGCCTGGTGGAAGAGTCTGCCTGTATCCTTGCTATTTCAGGCTTTGGTGGTGCAGGCGCATGTGTTTCTGGGTATGGCTGTTGGTTTGGAATTAACATGGCCAGTCTATGGTTTTATGGTTTGTCTGATTGCGCTGGCTTCGGCATTACCACTCTCTTTTAATGGATTCGGTATCCGGGAGGCGGGTTATATCGGTCTGGTGTCCTGGTTTGGTGGTTCAACAGAAGCCGCTGCTGCGATGGCGGCACTCTGGGTGTTGGTGCTGCTTATTGCGGCCTTGCCGGGAAGTGTGGTTCTCTGGCGAATGGGTGGTACCAATATATTAAAGAAAGCGTGAGTGACCGGTTTGTATGCAGAAACAAAACTACGCTTTTGTTTCTGCGAGCTGACTTTGGCATGAGTCAACAAATCAACATCTCCCTGGCAATAGCTATGCTACGGCGTGTGCACAGATGCATTCGTGTGTTGTTCTCAAGATTATTTTTGAGCTTAACCATAGAAAAATAATGGTGAATGGAATGACCATACCATGTGTATGTAAATGGCGAATAGGCTTGCTGCTCGCTTCAAGGGTAGGCATGATTCGCAACAATATTTTTTAGTTGGGGTCGCTATGTCTGCAGAGCAGAAATCCGGCATCACACATGAGGGGGACTTCTACAGTGAAGAAGCCCTGCATGAGATGCATGACAGTATGTTGTTTATTCGGCGTTTTGAAGAAAAAGCCGGTCAACTCTATGGTTTGAAAAAAATCGGTGGTTTTTGCCATCTGTGTAATGGTCAGGAAGCCGTCTGTGTCGGGCTGAATTCGGCGGCAGATGCCAAAGATTACATGATGACCAGTTACCGTGATCACGGTCATATTCTGGCGCGTGGTACTGATCCGACAGCAGTGATGGCTGAATTGCTTGGTCGTGCCGGTGGTGTGGTAAAAGGTAAAGGTGGCTCGATGCATATGTTTGACATCGAGAAAAACTTTGCCGGTGGTAATGGTATTGTTGGTGAACAGGTGCCTATCGGACTTGGTTTCGGTTTTTCCAGTTGGTATAAAGAAGATGGTCGTGTGACTGTCTGTATTATGGGTGATGGCGGCATCAATCAGGGTGCAGTGTATGAGTCATTCAATATGGCCGCGTTGTGGAAGTTGCCGATTGTGTTCCTGGTAGAAAACAATCAATACGCTATGGGTACCTCTTTGGATCGTGCATCGGCTGAAACCCAGCTTTATAAGCGTGGCATTTCGTTCAAAATTCCAGGTATTAAAATTGATGGCATGGATGTGCTTGAGTTTGATAAGAGGATGCGTGAAGCCATTGAGCATGCACGTTCCGGTAAAGGCCCTATGTTGGTTGAAGCCAATACCTACCGTTATCGCGGTCACTCCATGTCTGACCCGGCGACTTATCGAACCCGTGCAGAAGTAGATGAATGGCGCTCTGGGCGTGATCCTATTGCCCGTCTGCAGAATCAGATGATTGCGGCTGGTTTGAGTACAGAAGAAGCCTTTAAACAGAAAGATAAAGACATTAAAAAGGAAGTTGCGGCGATTGCCAAAGCAGCCGAAGCGCAGCCGGAACCGGATGCCAGTGAATTGTGGACTGACATTTATAGTGACCCGATTGAAGGTGCTTATCCAGAAACGGGCAAGGTGTATTAATCATGAATAAAATTACCTACCGCGAGGCTCTCAATCAGGCTATGGCTGAAGAGATGACACGTGATGATCGTGTGTTCCTGATGGGTGAAGAAGTCGCCGAATATAATGGTGCCTATAAAGTATCACAGGGTCTGCTGGATAAATTCGGCCCTAAACGGGTGATTGATACCCCGATTACTGAGCTGGGTTTTGCCGGTCTTGGTGTTGGCGCATCGATGACTGGTTTGCGCCCGGTGATTGAATTTATGACCTGGAACTTTGCTATTCTGGCGCTCGATCAGATTGTTAATGCGGCTGCTAAAATGAAATATATGTCCGGTGGTCAGTACAGCTGTCCGATGGTCTTCCGTGGTGCGGGCGGTTCAGCTGCGCGTGTGGGTGCGCAGCATTCACAGAGTCTGGAAAACTGGATAGCCAATGTACCGGGATTGAAAGTGGTGATGCCATCGAATCCTGCTGATGCCAAGGGGCTGTTGAAGGCATCGATCCGTGATAATGATACGGTGATCTTTATTGAAAATGAGATTAACTATGGTGATGTGGGCCCTGTGCCTGAAGGTGAATACATTATTCCATTGGGCAAGGCGGATATTAAACGCGTAGGCAGCGATGTCACCATCGTGGCGCATTCGCGTATGACCGGCTTTGCACTGGAAGCTGCTAAAATTCTTGCCCAGCAGGGTATTGAAGCTGAAGTGGTGGATCCACGTACCATTCGTCCGCTTGATGAAGAGACCATTGTTGCATCTGTGGTGAAAACCAACTGTGCGGTAGTGGTGGAAGAGGGCTGGCGTTTTGCTGGTATTGGCGCAGAAATTTCTGCCCGTATCATGGAACGTGCCTTTGATGATCTGGATTCTCCAGTGATTCGCGTAACCGGTAAGGATGTGCCGATGCCGTATGCTGCCAACCTGGAATTGATGGCGCTGCCATCTGTTGCTGATATTGTTGAAGCTGCTCGTGTCGCTTGTGGCCGGGCTTGATGTCATTGACTACTAAGACGCTAAGATACAAAGAAATGCATGGTAGGGATGCCTTAGTGCCTTGGTGTCTCTGTGGTAAAATTATTATTGAGGTTCTGTAATGCCGATTGATCTGTTTATGTCGCAACTCTCACCGACTATGACCGAGGGTAAAATTGCCCGTTGGTTAAAGAACGAAGGTGATACGCTGGAATCCGGTGAAGTGCTGGCCGAAGTGGAAACTGATAAAGCAACGATGGAAGTAGAAGTCGTTGATGAAGGTATTCTTCATAAAATTCTGGCACCTGCGGGATCAACTGTAGCTGTTGGTGTACCCATTGCTGTTATTGCCGAAGAAGATGAAGAGGTGCCAGCAGATTACATGCCGGCTGATAGCGATGCGCCATCTGCAGAGCAAGCTGCACCGGCTCCAGAACCAGCGGCTGCACCTGTCGCTGCTGCTGCGTCTGTGGCATCGGTTGCACCAGCGCCTGTGGCTCCAGCCCCAAGAACAGGGCGCATTAAAGCCAGTCCTTTAGCGCGTCGTTTGGCCAAACAGAAGGGTATCAATCTGGCTGCGATACAAGGAACGGGTCCAAAAGGACGAATTGTTAAGGCTGATGTGGAAAACGCATCAAAACGTGGCATCTCCCTGGGTGGTGCAATGGCTGGAGTGACACCTCCTCCTGTGCGTCCACTGCCACAAGGGCCCTTGCCATATCATGAAGATGAATTTGAGCGCATTGAAAACAGTATGATGCGCAAAGCGATCTCACGCCGTTTAACGGAATCTAAACAGAGTGTGCCGCATTTCTATTTGAGTGTGGATGTAGCGATGGATCGTTTGATGGATCTGCGCGCTCAGCTCAATGAAGCGGCTGATGGTGCGTTCAAACTCAGTGTAAATGATTTTATTGTGAAAGCCGTGTCCAAAGGCTTGGTTGATGTACCCGCTGCCAATGCCAGTTGGACGGATAGCCATACCTTGCAACATAAACATGCCCATATTTCTATCGCAGTAGCGATTGAGGGTGGCCTGATTACTCCGGTGATTCGTTTTGCTGAACAGAAAGCGATTACGGACATTTCAGCCGAAGTGAAAGAGTTGGCAGCACGTGCGAGAACAGGTGATTTGCAGCCGAATGAATATTCTGGTGGCACATTCTCGATCTCCAATCTCGGCATGTATGGCGTCAAGCAGTTCTCTGCCATCGTGAATCCACCGGAAGGTGCTATTCTGGCTGTTGGTGGTACCGATGAGCGCCCAGTTGTTGAAAACGGCACGATTGTTGTGAAGAAGATGATGACGCTGACATTATCGTGTGACCACCGCGTTGTAGATGGTGCTGTTGGTGCTGAATTCCTGGCAGCATTGAAAAAACATATTGAGTGCCCCGCGGGCGTTTTAATCTAAATTTTTTCTTAGTTCTTAATGAGGTGAACTAGCATGCCGATTGATGTATTTATGAGCCAGCTTTCTCCAACCATGACAGAGGGTAAAATTGCCCGATGGTTGAAAAAAGAGGGTGACGAACTGGTGTCCGGTGAAGTGCTGGCCGAAGTGGAAACCGATAAAGCGACGATGGAAGTGGAAATCGTTGATGAGGGTATCCTGCATAAAATCATTGCGCCGGAAGGCTCTGTTGTAAGCGTGGGCAATGCTATTGCCGTGATTGCTGAAGATGATGAAGAGGTGCCGGATGATTATACGCCGGAAAGCCTGGCAGATGCATCCATGCCGGAAGCTGAAGCCGTCTCTGAACCCGCTGTTGAACAAATTGCCGCAACCGTAGCAGAAGCGGTGGCTGATACAGGTCATGATGAAGATGTTGATGCACTGAACTTGAAAGCTGCTGGTATATTCAATGCCGATGGTGAATATGATGTTGTTGTGATTGGTGCGGGCCCTGGTGGTTATGTTGCAGCCATTCGTGCTGCTCAGCTTGGCCTGAACGTGGCCTGTGTTGAATCGACCCATTTGGGTGGCATCTGTCTGAACTGGGGCTGCATTCCAACCAAAGCACTGCTCAGAACAGCAGAAGTGATCAATATTATTCAACATAGTGGTGACGTGCTTGGTCTGGGTGTGACAGAAGCCAACCCTGACCTGGAAAAAGCAGTGGCGCGTTCGCGTGTTATTTCGGGCAAGCTTAATAATGGTATCGGGTTTCTGTTTAAGAAAAACAAGATTGAGCATATCGAAGGCCATGCAACATTCGAAGCTGATAATGTATTGATGGTCAAAGATGCCGATGGCAAATCTAAGCAGGTGACTGCCAAGCATGTCATTGTAGCGACTGGTGCGCGAGCGCGAGCATTCCCGGGTATGGATGTCGATGAAGAGGTGATCATTACCTATAAACAGGCTCTGGCTCCTAAAGCATTGCCGAAAAAGCTGGTAGTGATTGGCTCTGGCGCGATCGGAATGGAATTTGCCTACTTCTATAACGCTATGGGCTCTGAAGTAACAGTGCTTGAAGCCGCCGATCAGATTTTACCGTTGGAAGATCATGAGATATCCAACGTGGTGGCGCGCTCATTCAAGAAACAGAAGATTAAAATTATTACTGGTGCGATGGTTTCATCAGCGAAAAATATTGATGGCAAAGCCGTGGTGGAATATGAAGCCAAGGGCAAGAAAACCACGCTTGAAGGTGATGTTTGCCTGGTAGCTGTTGGTGTGATTGGAAATACCGAAAACATTGGTGCTGAACACACATCCATGAAAGTAGATCGCAATACCATTGAAGTCGATGATTGGTATCGTACCGATCATGCCGGTATTTATGCCATTGGTGATGTGGTTGGTGCGCCTGCACTGGCGCATGTGGCCAGCCATGAAGGTATTGTATGTGTGGAAGCAATTGCTGATAAGTCTCCGCATGCTGTGGATTACGGCAATGTGCCGGGTTGTACCTACTGTCAGCCACAGGTGGGTTCATGTGGTAAAACCGAGAACCAGTGCAAGGCAGAAGATATTCCATACAAAGTTGGCCGTATGGCTTATGGCACCAACGGTAAAGCGATGGGGTTGGCAGAAACTGATGGTATGGTGAAAACCATTTTCCATGCTGAAACAGGTGAACTGTTGGGAGCACATATTGTCGGCGCTGAAGCGACCGAGATGATTGTATCTCTCGGTGTGGCAAGAACACTGGAAACCACCGAAGCGGAACTTGCACATCATATGTTCCCGCATCCGACCCTGTCCGAAATGATTCACGAGTCAGTACTTGATGCAGACGATAAGGCGATTCATATCTAATTTGGTTCAGGCATAGGTCAAAGGCTTTCACCACGAAGGCACGAAGACATCAGGTGAATTTAATAACCATAAGCTTACACATGTTGTGACTTTCTCTGTGACTTCGTGCCTTTGTGGTTAGTTTAGATTCAAGTCTCTTTCACCGCTGGCGTAAGGCGTACGCGCTGGATCCAGTTGCGACGAACGCTCAATACTTCAACATTGAAGTTGCTGATGGTCAGGCAGAGGCGACCTTCCGGGATGTCGCCCAGAATATCGACAATAAGCCCGCCGATGGTGGTGGCACTCTGTTCAGGTAGATCGGCATCCATGGCTTGATTGATATCGTGCAGAGCCACGGTTGCAGCTGTCACAAGCGATCCATCCGGTTGCGGCCACATTTCAAGCTGCGGCAGTATGTCGGACTCGTCATGAATTTCGCCAACAATTTCCTCGATAATATCTTCCAGCGTGACTAAACCTTCGATATCGCCAAACTCATCAACAATGATGGCCATATGCTGGTGGTTACTTTGAAAGTCGAATAGTTGAGCCAGTGCATTTTTGGTGGTGGGTATATAGCTCAGATTCTTCCATATAATGGCATTAGAAAGCTGCATAGCTGGGTATTTGAGTTTAAGCAGATCTCTTATATGGACAACGCCAATAAGATTATCCGGTTCATTCAGAAATACCGGATAACGCGAGTGGGGTTCTTTGAGCACTAATTTCAGGCAAGCAGCAACAGAGAGGGAACCATCAAGCATGCGGATCTGTTTGCGCGGTGTCATCAGTGCTTTTACCGCCACTTCATGCAAGGTCAAACTGTTGGTTAGCATCTGTTCGCGGGCTTGATCCAGCAAGCCCGACTCAGCACTGATATCAATCATGCTGGCTAACTCTTTGTGCGTTAATGGTGTTTCTGTCTGTTCAGGGATGCGCAGTAACTGTTTGAGGCTGGCGATAATGGCCATTAACAGCGTAATTAATGGAGAGGTTAGCGTTTGTATGTTGCTCATTGGTCCGGCTACTTTGCAAGCGATGCTTTCAGCGTGCGCCACAGCGATGGTTTTGGGCAGTATTTCTGCGAAGACCAGTACCACGACAGTCATCGCTATTGTGGCATAGATGATGCCAGCCTCACCATATTCTGAGATGAAGAGTGTGGTAGCAAGGGCTGAAGCTGCAATGTTGACGAAGTTGTTGCCGAGTAGAATGGTTGAAAGCATGCGTTCAGGTTGATCAAGGAGTGCTTCTGCTTTTTCTGCCCCTGCATCACCTTGTTCACGGCGCAGGCGTAACAGTGCACGGCGAGCTCTGGTCAGAGCAGTTTCGGATCCTGAAAAGAAAGCTGAAAGTAGAAGCAGAAAAACAAGTGTGCCCATAGCCAAAGAGACGGGAAACCCCTCAATGTTCATGTGAAGATCCGTGGTTGCTCATGCATTTGTGAATCTATCCGGCACTCAGCCTTGCAGGGAATGAATCAGTTCGACACCAAAATACGATGCCAATAGCAGTGCAAAAGCCGTTAACACAGTTTGGCTGGCAACGCGTGTTGGCCAGCTGGCTTGCTGATGTTTGATTTGTAAGAGGATCAGAATGCCAAGAGAGAATAGAGCCAGTAATATCTTGTGACTGAATAGTGCAAAATGATGTAGTTCAACCCATTGCCAGGCCAGTCCGGTCAAAACACTGATGGCAATCAGGACTGTGGCAGCTTTTACCTGCGCAAACATGTGGCGTTCAATATCCATCAGTGCTGGCAGTGCCTGTACAAAGGTGGATAGCTGTTTTTTCTTCAGAGCGCGATCCAGCAGTAGTTGCATCACTGCATGAATGGCAGCCAGTGTCAGAATGGCATAAGCGCCCATGGAAAGTAGTAGATGACTTGTTTCAAGTAAGGACGATGTATGTACCCAGTTAGCGACATGAGCATCGGGCAATATTGGAATCAGGAACAGAGGCAGAGCCGTGACAGGTAGCAGGAATAGCCCCAGTCCTTGAATGCCATGGCGCAGAATACCAATGGTATAAATCAGATGAACCATCAATGTTAATACTGCTGCACCGGTAGCGAGATTGAAGTTAATACCTTCGGCAGTTACTGAGTTGAGCAGGTGAATAGCCCAGATGTTCAGGATAATTGCAACAGATAACAGGCCGGCAATGCCATTGGCAGACCCTTGAGCTGGTTTGTTGCGGCTCTGCAGGGCATCGCGCCAGATGATGACCGAGCCCAATAGTGAGAGCAGGCCTGCCGCAAAAAACAAAATGGATGAAGTGATCATTATTTGGCGTCCTTAAATAGGGAAGGGGTGATTTGAGTGTGTAGCATAGTTACATAATTCAACATGATGGCTGGATTATTTCCGATGTGTCGCCGCAGTGCAATGGTCGGCGACAGACAGATGCTTTTTGTACCATTGACCATATCATGCAAACGGACACAATCAGCACTATGAGAATAGGCATTTTATTGTTGGCCGCAGGCAGCGGTAGCCGTTTTGGTGGTGATATCCCTAAGCAATATGTGGAAGTTGCAGGGCAGGCGATTATCTTACATACGCTGGCATCGCTGGCAGCAGAATCGCGTATTGCTGTGGTTCAGCCGGTATTGGCTACAGGCGATGAATATTTTACAGCGTTGGTGGAAGATAAGCATTATCCGTTTGAACTCCTGCCTGCTGTGAGTGGAGGAGCCGAGCGTTCGCTTTCGATGCAGCGCGGCTTAGATGCACTACCACAGGATGTTGAGCTGGTGGCTGTACATGATGCCGCCAGACCCTTGCCATCTCAGGCTTTGTTGGCCGATGTGCTGGATGTGGCTGAGCGATATGGTGCTGCTGTACCCGGTGTTGCCGTGGTGGATACCATCAAGCGTATTGATGCCAATGGTAAAGTGTTGCAGACCTTGGAACGCAATGCGTTGCGTGCAGTGCAAACGCCTCAGGTGGCACGGCGCGTCTGGTTTGAGCAGGCATTGCAGCAAGAGGCTGGCTCGCTGCACAAGCATACCGATGATGCCTCATTGCTTGAAGCTGCGGGTTTCGATGTTTATATGAGTCGGGGTAATAGCAAGAATCGCAAGATTACAACGATAGAAGATTTGAACTGGCTGGAGTCAGAGCTACAAGATGACGGGGGGGTGACACAATGACATTGAACATTCGCGTAGGGCATGGTTATGACGTGCATGCTTTTGCCGATGACAGAGCTTTGGTGTTAGGTGGTGTGCAAGTGCCTTATGAGCGTGGTTTGGCAGGGCATTCCGATGCAGATGTCCTGATTCATGCACTTTGTGATGCCCTGTTGGGTGCGGTGGCACTCAATGATATCGGTCACCATTTCCCCGACCATGATCCGCAATATAAAAACAGAGACAGTACGCTTTTTTTGAGTCATACGGTTCAATTGCTCAAGCATAAAGGTTGGTGTGTGGGCAATGTGGATTGCACTATCATGGCGCAGGAGCCCAAAATCGGGCCTTATGTGACAGCCATGCAACAGCGCATGGCAGCGTTGTTATTGGTGGATCAGGATGCTGTGAATATCAAGGCCACGACTACAGAGCGCCTGGGTTTCGTCGGGCGGGTAGAAGGCATTGCAGCAGAAGCAGTGGTATTGGTGACACGTATCGCCGAGGGATAAGAGTTGAACGGCTTTTTGGTGGGCTTTATTCCTACCAGGAGTCTGTCGAGCTTAGGCGACTATGTTTACTTCGCGTTCTTCTGCGCCAAGCTGAATCGAACTTACGAAAGATCAGGTGAATCGCGAAGCGAGAGAGTATTCTCCGGGGCAACGCTGCAGAGAAAATGCTGAATAATGATAGCGAAAAACAGTTTAATTATGCGCTATCCTGTGCTTGAAGTGTTCATCTAATGACAGCGCGGCTTCGCGCAGCTACCGTTTGGGCCTATGTCCATTGATCAAACCAAATCTCAAATTCAGATGCAGCAGCTGATGGTGCGCTACCCTACCGGTAAGGTTGCGCTCTCCGGGGTGACGCTGGATATTAAGCAGGGGCAGTTTGTTTACCTGGTTGGTGAGAGTGGGGCTGGAAAATCCTCTCTGTTGCGCACGTTTTATGGCGGTATTCGCCCAAGTTCGGGTACCTTAATGGTGCAGGGAACAGATATGCGTCAGGCTGGTGAAACAAAAATACGCGATTTAAGGCGGCATACAGGCATTATTTTTCAGGATCATCGATTACTGTTTTCGCGCACTGTATTTGAAAATGTGGCGTTACCATTGCGTGTGCAAGGCTGGAAAACGGAACGTTTAATTCCGCGTGTACGTAAGGTGTTGAGTTATGTGGGATTGGGTGATCGCTTGTGGTCATATCCTGAAGCGCTCTCTGGTGGAGAACAACAGCGCGTCGCTATTGCACGGGCCATGACCGCTAAACCAGCAATCATTCTGGCTGATGAGCCAACGGGCAATCTGGATGTTGATACCGCGCGGCGGGTATTGAACTATTTGATGGATCTGAACCGTCAGGGTGCCACCGTTATTATGGCAACGCATGATCTGCACCTGTTAGAATCTCATCCGGGTCGAGTGATTCAGTTGCATGCCGGTTCGCTGGCCAGGGTTGAACCATGAATCAGCGCAACAGTGCTGTTATTCCTGATAAAGTGAATCCCAGATTACCCGGAGGCTTTAATTTACCTCCATTCGGTATTCAACAAATATTGGCATTGATGATCGTATGTATCGCTTTATGGGCTGTCGGTGTGATTTGGCTCGGGATGCAAGGCGCATCTCAGTGGGTAGGTAGTTGGCAGGATGAAATTCGTATCCATGTGTATCTGCATAGTAAAGATACTGATAAAGCCAACACACTTAAACAAAAATTAGAGCTTGTTGAGAAAGTCGAATCGGTGAGACAGGTCTCTGCACAAGAGGCTGCAGCCTGGATGCAGGGCTGGTTAAGTGATGCGCGTATGAATCAGCAGGAATTGGCCGATCATTTGCCAGTAAGTTTTGAAATCTCTCTGGCTGAGGGAACATCTGAATTCCTGTTTTCTGATATTCGAGATGTAGCCACGCAATTTGGTGCGGTTGTAAATGAGGATGAAGTGAATCTGGCCCAGGCTCATCAATGGATTTCTCAAGCGGGATATCTAGCAGGATTTGCATCATTGATTTTGGCCCTGGCAATGGCGCTTATTATATCGAATACGCTACGCATGACGCTGTTGGCCAGATCAGATGAAATTCATCTGATGCGTTTGATGGGTGCACAGGAATGGTTTGTACGCATGCCATTTATTCTTGAGGGCATGGTGTTAGGAGCAGGTGCCGGTATTGCAGCCTGGGTGTTACTCTGGCCTGTGGTGATTGGAACAGGAGATTGGTTGTACACCATGCAGATTGATCTTAATAGTTGGGCAATGTTGTTGCCGTTATTATTTGGTGGAGGACTTGTTGGTACTGTGGGAGCATTCATTGCAACGGCGAAAGTTTCATCAGGAGATATACCAAGTAATTGACGAACAATATCAACCGCATTATTGTGCGCGCCTCGGAAGAGATGGGGGATCGTCTAATGGTAGGACAGCGGTCTCTGACACCGTCAATCGTGGTTCGAATCCACGTCCCCCAGCCAGACAAAAAGATATAATTAGCAACATATAATAAGAGTCTTCGAGAAATCGGAGGCTCTTTTTTGTCTCAATTATCCACTGGTTGTCCAATTGGCTGCCGTAATTCACAGTAAACCAAG
>JAUZQJ010000014.1 GCA_030951045.1 Mariprofundus sp. | reverse complement strand
TATGTAAGATCTCCGCTTTCATGAAACACCTCTGGGATGAACCCTAAAGAGGACATTTCTACTTTGCTAAAAGCGGACACTTTCATTTTGCCCCTACACTACTGATGAATACTGATTACAAGGTCATTCCCTTCAAATACTGCTATATCCATTTAAAAGCACTAAGCACCAACAACTTTCGTCTGTCTGCTTGCAGCAAACAGAAATAGCACTACACTTATTTACTGGAAACGCATCGTATCGGTTCCGTCTTTGCTATCATTAATCGTGAATGGAGGGTTCATGCTCAAGGTGAAAAACCTCAATCAGTTGCTTCACAATCATACAGGTGACACATCGCTTGCCGAAACACAACTTCAGCAAACCAAGGCCCGCATCCTGCTCACCTGTGCCAGCCTCACTTACATCATACTTCACGGTGAATATTTCGATTATTTTATGGCCGAAGCACTTAGCTTTGCGCTTTTCTATTTTGCAACCAACTTTGTTGCACTCATCAAGCTGCGAAAAACAACATTTTCTGCATTTGAAAACCTGGCCTATCCGGTTCTGGATGTAATCATTGTGAGCTTCGGCATGCTCATTGATGCCGGCCACTCCAGTGGTGTTTATTTCATGCTGCTGGTCATCATCATTGGTAACGGTTTGCGTTTCGGCAATCCAATGCTCATTTACACTCAGGTTTTATGCCTCATCGGACTGGCAACCATCACCAGCTATGCCTATACCTTGATGCAAATCCCCGTAGATATTACGCTCCTATCGTGGCAAACATTCACACTTCTCGCAGTACCGTTTTATGTCTATTTAATTGTCCGGAAACTTGAAAAAGCCATCAAAGATAAAAACATTGCTGAAGAAACCTCATTTCACCTGCTCGATAAGGGCCCTCTGCCAGTATTTACTTACGATCTGGATCAGCGGGGCACACCAAGAGTGCGTTATGCCAATGATACGATCAATCACATGTTCCAGCACAATCACCAGGTACTGATTGGCGAGCCTGTCGATATTTTTGTACTGGCAGAAGACAGTCAGGAGATATTGGAATTTTGCAGGCAAGCACTTGATCAGAAAAACAAAGAAACCAATGCTACAGCAAACAACTTTTATATTCGGGGTAGAGACAAATCTGGCAAAATCTTAAAGCTCATGCTCTCTACTATCTGCATGCGCTGGCGAGATCACTGGATTGGTGTCTGTTTTATGATGGACATTACACAACGCGAAACCACTCAGGAAGAGATGGAATCCGTGCATCGTTATGCCTACATGTCTACCTTGGTAGCTGGTATTGTGCATGATTTTCGTAATGTACTGACCAATATGATTGGTTATGCTGAAGTAATGCAAATGAACAGCACCAATGATTCTGAGCGGGAACAGCTTGAAGCCATTATAGCAGCCGGTGAACGTGGTTCTGAACTCACCACCCACTTGTTAAAACTCGGACATATGCCCAATGATAGTGAGCCCGCAATGAGCTTCACCCAGGGCCACACACTAGCGCAACCACTTGAGCATATTATTGGCCTCACCCGCTTACAGTTACCATCTTATATTCAATTACAATCTCATATCGAAGAACCGTTGCATGATGTCAGCATCAGCACCACTGAAATTGAACAAATCCTATTGAATCTCATCAATAACTCCACTCAAGCCATCTCAAAGAATGGGCAAATTGATATACACATTCGCAATGAACCCAATCATAAATTAGCCAAACCCGAACACCCATGTTTATGTATTCGGGTGACCGATAATGGAGCTGGTATTGCGGCAAATAATATCGACAGCATCTTCAAACCATTCTGGACATCCAAAAGCACTGAAGGCGGTTCAGGGCTTGGGTTAACGATGGTTGAACGCATCATCAAACGAAACCACGGCAGTATTGATGTCACATCTACACCCTATCAAGCAACCAGTTTCACTGTTCATTTACCACCTTATATTCTCCCTTCTGAAGAAGAGGAAAGTCATACTCATCAACAAGAATCGCCCACCCCCAAACTACAAGCAGTGCCTAAAAAAACTGCCTATGAAGGTGGCGACCATGCTCTCGTGGTAGATGATGTAGCTGATATTGTAAAAATCCATCAGGCCATGCTCGCCCATTTGAAAATCACATCTGATACAGCAGAAAACGGCCAGGAGGCCCTTGCAATGCTGCAACAACCAGATCATCCATATGATCTGGTGATCACTGACTATAAAATGCCTATCATGGATGGTTTGCAGTTAATTCAGCATATTCGACAGTTTGATGAGAAACTGCCTATTATGATGATTACAGCCTTCGGTGAAGACCATCAATTATTACAAGCTATTGATTATAATGTCACACTACTGAATAAACCAATCAACATGGATAAGTTGAAAGATGCTATTATCAGCACCTTAGCCAAATAGCTCAGAAGGAACCAATCAAACCCTGACTGGAAAAATCATCGTATTTAGCATCAACAAAATAGAGGCCATGAGCCGGTGCTGTAGCTGCCCCTAAACTTCTGTCTTTGCCTGCTAATAACGTAGCAAAAGCTTCTGGCGTTGATCTTCCACAGCCCACATCCACAAGATTACCAACCAGATTACGCACCATATGGTAAAGGAATGCATCAGCTGACACTGAGATAGTGATACAATGGCCTGATTGTTCGACTGCTAATGTGTGAATACAGCGCGTGGCGCTCGATGCCTGACAACCAGATGCTCTGATCGCGCTAAAGTCCTGCCGGCCCATGCAGTGTTGAGCAGCCTCCCGCATCGCTTCCACATCCAGTGTTTTTGGCATCCACCAGTGCTGCCATCGATGCAGAGCAGATGCAGTGCTTCGGTTCCAAATCTGATAACGATAAGAACGGCCTCGACAATCAAAACGGGCATGGAAGTTGGCATCCACGGCTCTCACACCAATCACCCTGATCTGAAGTGGTAAAAAACTATTGATGCCATGCACATATGCCAGATGAGACCTATGCCAACGGCTTGCACTCACATCCGCATGTACCATCATTGCCTCAGCATGCACACCAGCATCTGTACGTCCGGCAGCAGTGACCACGACACTATACCCTTCAATTCTCTGTAATGCTTCCTGCATGGTTGCCTGAACCGAACATGCATTATTTTGCTGCTGCCAACCGTGAAAAGGCTGACCATCAAACTCAACAACCATGGCAATACGTTGCTTTTCGGGCAAATCACTATTGGCTGTATTCATATCCGTTACATTCAATTGCATAGCGTCATATTATCCAGGGGCATAGAAATGCCAACAATCCGATACCTGCCAATAATAGCGACGCAGGCAATACAGCAGTGCGCTGCTGATTGGATGGATGTGTGTGGCACAACATTTGATCAGGCCAACGCAACCACAGTGCGCTGGCATGTTCCGTAGCATCAGCCAGCGATTGTCTGAAAGCGGCCATCAACAACAGCGGCATTTTTTTAATATCTTTTCGTAATTTAAACTGCAAACGCAAATCCCCAAGTAATGCCATATTCCCCATTTTCATACAGCTCAACATCCACACATACATCGCCAACCGTTTACCTATATAAGGTATTGCCAGCATGTATCGTATCCATTCAAACCGTTTCAACAGACGAAACATCAACATAGCAATAAAGAACATGGTGCCTAAATGAAGGCTTAATATGCCGCCATGCAGCAAACCTTCCCGGCTTATAGCAATAAAAAAATCAGGCCATAGTAACTGTCCTGGAGTAAACAGAGCGTGCAACACGATAATGGGCACGACAAACCAGCGCAGCAATCGCAATAATCGGATAATAGTCAAGGTATGACCATCCAGCATACGAATGATCACAACTGACAATATAAGCAGTACAAGTGATATACCCATGGATTGGGTAAATATAGCCATGAACAGCAAGCCGGACCCAAGCAACAGCCTGGAAGCCGGGTAGCAATCATACATTGTAAACAATTTCATTTATTGGAACCAAACGACAACAACACGCTCTGCCCGATCTAACAGCGTAGTTGAAAGAGGCGATGGATCAGCTTTTCTTGTCGTCTCCATCATCATCGAAATTAAACTCATCCAACAGGTGACCCAATACTTGCGTAGCACTATGATTATCATCTGGCTTACTCACATTGCTCCCTTCTTTATTAGAAAACTCACCAAGCAACGAATCAAGCTCTTGTGTAGAACCAAATTCTACATCATTATCAGGAGAATCTGACTGGCTTGCTTCAGGGCTCTCAGCCGGATCGATGAAACTGACTCCAAGATCATCGTCGTCATCTGTGAACTCAGACAGCAGACCATCAAGTTCCTGCGTAGCACAGTGATCTATATCAAGGCCAAGTTCAACGCCCGAGGCTGGAGCAGCTTTTCCTTCTTCTATCACTGCAGCCATATCGAAATCATCTTCTAAGCTGGAAAAGCTAAGATCTTCACCATCATCAGAAAACTCACCCAGCAATGAATCCAGATGTTGGGTAGCGCTATGATCTGTTTCCCCTTTCTCTGCATCCGCTCCAGGCTGGATGGATTCAGCTTCATCCTGTTCTGTAAATTCGGATAACAGGTTACCTAGCTCTTGCGTATCGCTAAGGCCTATCTCATCAGCGGCTTCAAGCAGAGGTTTTTTATCCGTATCTGATGAGGCAGCGATCACACTATCCGGCTCATTAAATTCAGAAAACAAGCTACCTAATTCCTGCGTTGCTCCCAACACAATCGTATCGGATAAGTCAGTGCTATCATTAGCATTGACTGGAGACACATCTTCAGACTCAAAATCACTTGCATCACTGACATCAACGCCCTGCTCATCCACTGTTTCAAAAGCAAAATCTTGCGCTTCTTCTTTAGCATCACCATCTGTTTCAAAGCCCATTGAAAGATCAGGTTCACCTTCAATATCTTTCTCATCATCAAAAGCAGGATCGCTCAACCAGTTCAGTTCATTCGTAGCCTCAAGATTCGCATCTACATGGTTGTTATCGGCATTCGCCTTCACTTGCTCAGCGCCAGCCATCCCTAAACCACCTAAATCGAAGTCCAAACCATCAATTTCAGTATCATCAATCGCAATAGTAAGTGCAGACTCTATTTCAGTGGTTTCAACCATCGGTTCAGTAGCTACTTCAGGAACAGCCACAGAAGCAGCCGATGGCGCTTCCAAAGCGCCTCCAAACGATTCAACCACCGCTTTGTATTGTTTCAACTCTACGCCAGCCAACGCCACTGAAGCGGCACTTACGGCTGCAGCAAAACCACTTTGATCATGTTTGCCATGCAATATTTCAGCTTTTTTCACATGCGCTTCGGTATTTGCAGGGTTCACACGCAACGCCAAATCCAACTGCTGTAGAGCCTCGTCATCCATACCATAACGAATATAAACATCAGCTTCAGATAAATAATCCACATTCGGATCTACTTCCGGGCTGGCATTTACATCAAACGCTTCGAGCTCAGCCGTATCAGTATCGCTTAACTCATCTGAAAAAGAAGCCATCGAAGCCGTTGTGTTGGCATCCATACGCTTACTTTCATCAGTTTCAATACTATCAACTGCTTCTTCAACCACTTCATCGAATGATTCATCATTCGATGTTTGTTCTGTTATAGGTTCAGATAGCTGCTGATCAGAGGCCGGGTGCACGGGTTCTTTGCGCATGCGCATGGCAATGATACCAAGCATAACAATCACCAAAGAGAGTAATAGCCATGTGATCCACTCGGATGTAGAGTTTGTTTGCGTTACAGCAGCAGGCTTCACCTGGTTTTCCAGCTGTGCCTGTAGTCGCGTTAATAAAATCTCCAGCTTCGCAATACGCGCATCCGACGCTGCCGAAGAACCTTCATCCACTTTCGCTTTAAGTCCATCAACACTAGTTTTGTTGGCAAGCAATTGCGTTTGAAGCGCTTCATTTTTCTGTTGCAATGCTAATAAAAGCTGATTTGTTTCTGACTGCACCTGTATAAACTGTTCAATATTTGGTGTAGTTACACCTTCACTCTGAGCAGGCGCTGCTGTTTTTATAGTGGATGGGCTTACAATAGCAGGTGCATCTTTTTTCTGAGGTTTAAGCAGGTCCTGTGTCGCTTCAACAGGTTTTACAGCTAACGCTTCTCCTTCGGCTTGCTCACCAAAGCTTACACGATTGGTATAACGGTTACGCTGAGCTTCTGCTTCAGCAGGGTATTTCGGTTGCATCTTCCATGCGGCCTCTTGATCAGCTACAACACGATTTGCTTCTGAGCGATCCAGTTTTTCAACTTCCAGCCCGCTTGGCGTCAATAAATATGAACCGGCTTTAATCAAATTTATATTATCTTTTTCAAAACTACTTTTATTTCTTTCAAACAGTGCAACCATCACCTGGTTATTGCTGTAGCGAGCATCTGTGCGCAGGCGTTTGGCTATAATTGAAAGGCTGTCGCCGCGAACAATCGGCCCATATTTATCAGTTCTTGCCCATGAGTCGGCTATTACAGGCGCGTTCTGTATCACTTCAGTCTGTAATTCGGCTTGCTGCTTCGCATGATCTTTAGTCTGTTTGGTAATCAGCGCATTGCCAGCGGATTCAGTCAATTTTGACTTGATCGGAGGAGTGCTAGCCCCTTCAGCTGTTCCAAGCGCTATAGCTTTGGCAGCGTGAACTTGCGGTAAGGGATCTTTGGCAGCAATACGCTCTATGGATTTTGCAGAATCGAGGAAAACTGAATATTTTTTAAAGTGAGACACACGACCATAACGCACTTTTAATACCAGATTAAAGAACGGGGTCTTAATGCCAGTCCGCGAAGTAAGTTTCACCCGCGCACCACGTTCATCACTGGCAACATCGGCACGAATACTGTTTAGAATAGGGTCACGATATACTTCGAAAATTTTGTAATCAGCCGCCGAAGCGATTTCAATAAACACCTTGGAAGCCAGTTCATTGCCCTCAAGCAAAAGAGGAACTTCAGCATATAGCGGCTGCCCGATCGCACTAGCAACTTCAATTTTCTCTAAGGAAGCAGCCTGGGCGTTGCTTGAAAACAGTAGAAAAGCCGTGCTAAGACAAGCAACAGCAGCGTTACGCCAACTACGCCACCCTCCGTTATGCCTTATCTGACCCTTCATAATGCCCCCTTCTCCAGTTACTGCGCTTTTATGGATGCTATCGAATCAAAATTTCCGCTATTTGTACAGCATTTAGAGCTGCGCCTTTACGCACATTATCGGCAACAACCCATAAATGCAAAGAATTAGGGCACGAATGATCATCCCGAATACGTCCCACCCAAACAGGATCCGTACCAGCCGCTTCAGTCGCCATTGGATAATCTTCACAGGCAGGATCATCCACCACACAGACACCATCAAAGTTCGCCAATAGCTCACGCGCTTTTTCGGCATTCATAGGGCCGTCAAATGTGATATTGATGGATTCAGAATGACCATAAAATACTGGCACACGAACAGCCGTTGCTGTAAGCGCTATATCCGAGCCCATGATTTTACATGTCTCATCCATCATTTTACGTTCTTCTTTGGTGTACCCGTCATCCATGAACACATCGATATGCGGAATGACATTGAACGCAATACGAGCAGGGAACACATTCACATCCACACTCTGTGCATTGAGCAGCTGAGCAGTCTGCTTAGCCAACTCATCCATCGCCTTACCACCGGCACCACTTACAGCCTGATAGGTCGAAACGACCACACGCTCAATCGGCACAGCATCATGCAATGGTTTTAAGGCCACCACCATCTGAATGGTTGAGCAGTTCGGGTTGGCTATAATTTTGTTCTCACGCGCCATTTCCAACGCCTCAGGATTCACTTCCGGCACCACCAGCGCAATCGCTTCGTCCATACGCCAGGCACTGGAATTATCCACTACATAACAGCCCGCTTCAGCAAAACGCGGGGCATGGGTTTTAGACGTGCCACCACCGGCAGAGAATAGTGCAATATCGATACCTGTCGGATCAAATGTCTCCAGATCCTGTACAACGCAGTCTTTACCTTGAAAAGTAACGACAGTCCCTGCACTACGGCTTGATGCCACAAGCACCAATTCTGCTATGGGAAACTTTCGTTCTGCCAGTATCTCCAGCATGGTTTGTCCGACGGCGCCGGTAGCACCAACTACGGCAACTTTATATCCCTCTTTCTTTTCAATGAAGCGCTCACTCATGAAGCTAATTCCTCCAATGCAGCACACACTGCATCACCCATCGCTGAACAACTCACCGATGCTTCTCCACCAAAAGCGAGATCCACTGTGCGCACACCTGCATCCAAGGTATTCTCTACGGCCTTTTCTACCATTTCTGCCAGATCATTTCGATCCAGTGAAAAACGCAACATCATCGCAACCGACAAAATTGTTGCTAACGGATTGGCTTTATTTTCTCCGGCGATATCTGGCGCAGAACCATGAATCGGCTCATACATACCGAATTTTTCACCCAGCGAAGCCGATGGCAACATACCAATTGAACCCGTCAGCATAGATGCCTCATCCGACAAAATATCACCAAACAGATTACCTGTGACAATCACATCAAACTGACGCGGGTTACGGATCAACTGCATAGCGGCATTGTCCACATACATATGTGATAACTCCACATCAGCGTACTCGCTCTCATGCAGTTCAATCATCACATTGCGCCACAACTCTGACACGTCCAGCACGTTGGCTTTTTCCACACTGCAAACGCGATTTGAACGCAGGCGCGCCGCTTCAAAAGCAGTGCGACCAATACGGCGAATTTCACTCTCGCTATAAACCATCGTATTATAGCCACGACGCTCACCATCAACTGTTTCTATGCCGCGCGGCTGACCAAAATAGATACCACCAACCAGTTCACGCACAACAAGGATATCCACACCATCAATTACTTCAGGCTTTAAGGTTGAGGCATCCAGTAACTGCGAGTGCACCTTAGTCGGCCGATAATTCGCAAACAGTCCCAGATCTTCACGGATACGCAGCAACCCTGCTTCCGGGCGCAGTGGTTTATCCAGCTTTTCCCATTTCGGCCCACCAACGGCACCAAGCAGCACAGCATCACATGCATGTACCAGTTTACGTGTTGCTTCAGAATAAGGAGCGCCGTCAACGTCGTAACCGACACCACCAATTGTGCCCTCCTGCCAACTGGCATTCAGACCAAAAGAGCGATTCAACACGCCCAGGACTTTGACAGCCTCATTGACAATTTCCGGGCCTATACCGTCACCCGGTAACACTGCAATTTTGATAGTCATCCCCTACTCCTTTTGTCCTACCGCAGTTTTTACCGCAGAAAGGAACTCATCCACATCTGTAAATTCACGATACACCGAAGCAAAACGCACATAAGCCACACCATCAAGACGACGCAACTGCTCCATAACAAACTCACCCAGACTACCGGCTACAATTTCCGATTGGCCTGTTTCCTGCACAGCCCTGAGCACATCATTCAAACCTTTCTCCAGCTGTTCTGCCGAGACTGGTCTTTTTTCCAGCGCCTTTTGCATACCAGCCCTGATTTTTTCAATATCAAATGATTGGCGTGCTCCATCTTTTTTAATGACCAGAGGCAATCGCAATTCAGCCCGTTCATAGGATGAAAAGCGTTTACCGCAGGCCTCGCACTCGCGTCTGCGGCGCACAGCACGCCCCTCTTCTACAACACGGGAGTCCACCACACGGGTGTCATCATTGGCACAAAATGGACAGAACATCGTCTAAATAACGAAACAGCTACTGCTTAGCCTTCGTAAATTGGGAAACGATCGGTCAACGCACGTACTTCTTTGGCAACAGCCTGATGTACAGCCGCATCTTCGGGCGCCTTCAACACACGCAGAATCATGTCACCAATCTGACGCGATTCCGCTTCTTTCATGCCACGCGCAGTAATCACAGAAGCACCGATACGAATACCGGAGGTAACAAACGGCGATTCAGGATCAAACGGAATAGTGTTTTTATTGGTTGTAATATCAGCAGCTTCCAATGCTTCTTCAGCCTGTTTGCCATTAATACCCTGCGGGCGCACATCAAGCCTGAACATATGACAATCGGTACCATCGGAAACAATACGGAAACCACCGTTTGTTAAGGTTTCTGCCATAGCGCGGGCATTGGCCATCACCTGTTTCTGATCTGCTTTAAAGTCATCACCCAGCGCCTCACCAAACGCCACTGCTTTTGCAGCAATCACATGCATCAAGGGGCCACCCTGAATACCGGGGAAAATACGCGAATTAATCTTTTTAGCCAGATCATCATCGTCAGTCATAATCATGCCACCACGCGGGCCACGCAATGTTTTATGAGTGGTTGTGGTAATCACATGTGCATGGCCTACAGGGCTTGGATACACACCCGCCGCAATCAAACCGGCATAATGCGCCATATCCACCATCAGAATCGCACCTACAGAATCAGCAATTTGACGCATACGGGCAAAATCAATACCACGCTCATAAGCTGAGGCGCCACCAATAATCATCTTGGGACGCTGCACTTCCGCAATTCGCTGCATCACATCATAATCAATGCGTTCATTATCTTTGCGTACACCATAGGCGACAATCTCATACAAGCGACCTGAAAAGTTCACCGATGAACCGTGTGTCAAATGACCACCATGGGCGAGATCCATACCCATCACCGTATCTCCGGTATTCAAAGCAGCCATATACACAGCCATATTCGCCTGCGAACCGGAATGCGGTTGCACATTGACATGCTTCACACCGAACAATTCACGCGCACGATCCTGAGCCAACCGTTCCACGGCATCGACATGTTCACAACCACCATAATAACGACGTCCGGGATAACCTTCGGCATATTTGTTGGTCATAATGGAACCTTGTGCTTCCATGACCGCTTTTGAGACGATATTTTCACTGGCGATGAGCTCCAGTGTATGTTGCTGGCGACCAAGCTCCGCTGCTATGGCCTCCTGAACGGCTGTATCCGCCAGAGGGGCGTTAAAAAACTGCTTGCGATCAGACATGTAAACTCCTGAGATAATAAAAAAGTACGATCAAATGACCTGTACACCTTGCATCAAAATCAACCGATACAAATCAAGGACGCGCATTATGTCGAATCATGTAGCTTTCGTCATCCATACAATGTGGCCCAACTTGCATAAGGTGCATTATTCAACCCTGACACACCATTCTCAACGCATATTATGCCAATGCGCGTTAATGCAATAATCTCACATTCATCAAACCAGACAAGCTGCCATCCGGCTTGGCTTCAAACCCCGAAATAAGGGGGCCTGAAACGGCAATAACAGGATCATACCACAGGGGAATATAGACCATATCATCCTGCATTTGATGCTGAATCAATGCATACAGGCGCTTGCGCTCATCCTGAGAAGAGAGTGATGCAGCCTCATCCAGCCACGCATCCATCTGCGCACTGCTATAACGCCCTCGATTCGCGCCCTTGGGCGGCCACATCTCGGAATGCAAAATCCAACGGTAAATATCCGGATCCGTAATCCCCACCCATGCCAGTGAAAAAACCTGAAAATCACCACGTTTGATGCGCGCATAGAACCCGCCCCATTCCAGTGATTCAATCGACACCTTTACACCGACCTCTTGCCACATTGCAGCTATGGCTGTGGCTAGCCTCAAACGGGTTGGATCGGTACTGGTACGGTAGTTGATGGTAAAGCGCGTGCCACCTGCATCCCGGGGAAAACCTGCCGCATCCAACAAGGATTCAGCCTGCTTAGGATCAAAGGATATATGTGGCAATGCTGAGGAGGCCCAGTGATCAGGCGTTAAGACCGACTCTGCCAATTCAGGCAGATCGGCAAACAACGCCTGTTTCAATGTGTTGCGATCCAGAGCCAGAAACAGCGCACGCCGCACCCGCACATCTTTCAGGGTTTCATCCTGCATATTCAAACCGATATAAGAGAACGTAGTCGATGGCCGGGTCTGAATCTGCAAATCTTGCGCTTTGATATAGGCTAGCAAATGTGGAGGCAGATCATTTTGTACAAAATCAAGTTCACCACGGGTCAGCTTGAGGATACGCGTCACCGGATCTTTTACGCCAGAAAAACGAATCGTCTCGGCTTTTCCTTCAACATTCTCTTTCAAATCGGCAACGCGATGCAACGTAAGCGCACTTTCCGTCCATGACCGCAGTTGA
>JAUZQJ010000139.1 GCA_030951045.1 Mariprofundus sp. | reverse complement strand
TGGTGTCTGGTTGTGATGCTGTATGGCATGCCGTTGGCGTCTTTGATCTATTTAAGTGCTATCCACCATCACACCATTGAGCATTACCATCCCTTGCTTGAGGCCGCCATTGAGGTCAGAGCCCATACCGCAGAGTTTCATATCTGGTTCGAAGAAGCGCTGGAAGGTGATGTCAGCCCGGATAAAGCATGGCCACACTTCGATCATGCTGAAGGATTTGCCGGTATTCTGAGCGAGGCAGGTGAACCTGAAGCTTTGCACAACGGCAGCCTGTTTCACCTCTCTTTGTATAATGCTGAACTGGGGCGTCAAACCGAGCACGTGATCTCTGATCTTCAGCAGCTGCGGCGCATCGCCCAAATGCGTATCAAGGACAAACAACATAGCGGCATCGGTACGCCGATCGACAGTCGCTTCGACAAAACATACAACGACATCATTGACGGGACCATGCAGATGGAAACATTGGTGCATAAACTGATTCACGCTGACATGAATCACTATGAAAACCTATCTAATGGCATCTATATCTTCGTGGCACTGTTGGCATTTCTAATGATCGCTGTGCTGCAATTTATATTCCGACTCAGATCCTCACATACAGCGTTGGATACATTGAACAGCCAGCTCGACGAGAATAACCAGGCATTGCAACTTCAAATTAACGCACGACGTCAATCCGAAGCGAAATTGCAAGATTCCGAAACCCGTTTACGCACCATGCTTAGCACTGCTCCCGACGCTATTATAACCATCAACAAGGCAGGTAATATCGTTGAATGGAACCATGGCGCGTGCCGAATTTTCGGCTATGCCGAAGATGAATGCACAGATAATGCTATTACGATGATCATGCCAGAGAGATACCAGCAGGCCCATACGCTCGGCTTCACTCGCCATTTGGAAGGCGTGGAAGGCAACCTGATTTTAGGAAAGGTGAATCAGTTTCATGGCCGCCATAAAGATGGTCATGAAATACCGCTTGAAGTCTGCATTTCGGAATGGCAGAAAGACAATCAATATTTTTTCACTGCCATTATTCGCGATATTAGCGAACGCAAAAAAGCCGAATCGGAATTACACAAGATCAGAGCCTGTGTTGAACAGACTGGTGAATCAATCGTCATCACGGACAAAGCCGGCATCATTGAATATGTAAATCCAGCTTTTACCCGCATCACCGGCTACAGCGCCAGCGAAGCTATCGGTCAATCTCCACGTATCCTTAAAAGTGGCAACTATGATAACACTTTCTATAAACAGATGTGGACGACCATCGCCAGTGGAAACGTCTGGGAAGGCCGCATCACAGACCGTAGAAAAGATGGTAGCTTTTATCCAGCCATGCTAACAATCTCTCCAGTGCGCGATACTCACGATAACATCACTCATTACGTTGGCATCCAGGAGAACCTCTCCGAACTACAGAAGATGGAAGATCAATTTATTCAGGCCCAAAAGATGGAGGCCATCGGCACACTGGTTGGTGGCATCGCACATAATTTTAATAATGCCTTGGCCGGCATGACCGGCAATCTCTATCTGGCTAAATCAAAAGCAAAAGCCATACCGGATGTTGTTAGACACATATCTAATGTTGAACAACTAGCTATGCAGTCAGCGGACATGGTCTCTCAATTGATGGTCTTTGCCCGAAATGATTTACTGGTCAAAAAAATCACCCCACTTACCGGTTATATCAAAGAAGTTATGAAACAGATGCATCTGTTTGTGCCTGAAAAAATCGATTTTACATTCGAGGTCTGCGAAGAAGAGATGCAGGTACAATGCGATGCTTCACAATTGCACCAGATCATTATGAACCTTATAAATAATGCCATTCACGCCACCAAGGAGTGTGAACAAGCGAGCATATCTGCCCACTTGGACATGCTGACTAATGACGCGATGCTACAAGCCCGCCATGATAATCTCTCGCCTACTGCCAGCGGTTTCGCACGTTTGTGCATCAAAGACAACGGTTACGGCATCAGTGAGGAACACCTTGAACATATTTTTGAACCCTTCTTCACTACTAAACCGACGGGCGAAGGCACCGGGCTTGGATTATCCATGACCTACGGATCTGTAAAAAGCCACGGAGGCGCTATCGATGTGGAGAGTGCTACGGGTATGGGTACTGAAATGTGTATTTTATTACCCCTGATAGACTCAACAGTGGTAGCTACTACTGCCGATGATGCAGGCGAGGTGATTCTCGGCCACGGAGAGAGAATCCTTATTGTTGATGATGAACAGTCAGTGCGCGATACCACAGCCGATGTACTGCAAAGTCTCGGTTACAAAACCATGACTGCTGTTGATGGCCGTGATGCAGTCAATGTTTTTACTGATCATGCCCATGAAATTGATCTGGTATTGCTTGATGTGGTTATGCCTAACATTGGTGGTGTTCAAGTTGCTCAAAAACTAGCGCAAATTAAGTCTGGTTTGAAAGTTCTGTTCATCAGCGGCTATGACATGACTAATTCCTTGCAACTGGTAGTTAGTAAAGAAGGAAGTCAGCATATATTGATGAAACCATTCAGCATCGTCGATTTAAGCACTACTGTCCGGCAACTACTTGATGGTGTTGAGCTCTAATAACGTCATAACCAAGCTAACCAGAGAGTAAGAGATGAGGTTGCATCGGTGGTTGTCTCTACTTTGCATACTTTGCGGTAAAAGCTTTTAGCATTTTATAACGGTTATCTGACACCCTTGGCAGTAGTTTTAACCTGTTTACGCTATATTTCCTTCAGACTGAGCCAAGCCAAAATAGATCATTATCATATCATCATGGCTATCATTGATTACTTCGTGCAGCTCTCCCGGATCAATCCGCATGCAACTACCTGTAGTGACCTGATATTCATCTCCGTTAATGCGAAACAGACCTGAACCGCTGATGACATAAAAAATTTCATACAGATCATCATGGCTGTGTGCAGAAGCCTTTTGACCGGGTTTGAACACGGCATGAGACAAACGTACCGAAGCAGGCAATTCGTTTTCGTGGAACAGAATCTTTTTTACAATCTCTGCATCATGCGATAACCCCTGCTCTGCACAGTGATCAAGATGGGTTATTTTCATAAACTATTTCCTCCCTCTGCATCATTATACACCGCCTCTGTAGCCATCTCGGTTGTTCAATAGGCCTGGTTAGCCCAATCATAATAACCCATGAGCACATTCTGCGAGACCTGTTTAACACCATAGATGCAATGTAACCATCCAATGAAATTTTGCGAGCACGCGTTGAATGCTCCGATTCAGTAACAATGATATGGACGCATCAAATCATCACGTTAGCTTCACTGCATGCATGAAAACCTTGATGACAACATACTTAGTCACGATGCTACGCTGGAAGGCGCGCTGACTAACCTGAAAAACAACTACCCGAATATTACCGGCAATCATCTCGACATTGGCAGCGGCACCGGAAATTTAATCCGTCGCATGCGCATGCAGTATAATCTCACCAGCTCTGCCTGTGATTATACCGCTGAATTTATGGCCTTGGATGATGTTAAGGTTGATATCGTTGACCTCAATGACGGCGTTTTACCGTATGCAGATAACAGTTTTGATCTGGTCACATTCACAGAGGTTGCCGAACATCTTGAGAATTACCGGGCCATTGTTCGTGAAGTTCATCGTATACTAAAACCGGGCGGTGTGATTGTTCTCACCACCCCCAACATATTGAATATGAAATCGCGCATGCGTTTTCTTACCAATGGTTTCTGGAGCATGTTCGGACCATTGCATGTCGGTGAAACGGCGATTGAAAGCACCGGTGGCCATATCACGCCGATTGCTTATCCTTACCTGGCACATGCGCTGATGAACGTAGGTTTTGATATGCCAAAGCTCAATGTCGATAAAATGCAGTTTCCTTCCATTTTCTGGCTCGTGCTATTTTATTTACCAATACAGATCATCGGCGCACTGGTATGGAGAAAAGAGCGCAATCGATACCACACACTGGATACACATAACGCCCCGATCATCAGCCAAATCAATTCCCTGCAGATGCTGTTGGGTAGATGCATAGTTGTATCTGCTCGCAAAACAGGTGGATAAGCGCATTGTTTGAGGGCAACTACACGGGTTTACGACCGTTTTGAACGGGTCTCAAATATTGGCCCGCATGAGCGGCCCCGCCATTGCCCTGATTTGTGCTACGATGATAGAAATCCCTGGTCAACCGCAAGCTTCTGCCATGCTTGGCATCGCGCTGTGGATGGCCATCTGGTGGATCTCTGAATGTGTACCACTAGCTTTGACCGCACTTATTCCTCTGGTCTGTTTTCCACTATTCGGTATTGCCAGTGGCAAAGAGATCGCCCCGCATTATTTTAACAGCATCATCTTTCTATTTATTGGTGGCTTCCTCATTGCACAAGCCATGGAAAACACACACCTGCATAAACGCATTGCCCTGAATATGCTCGCCAGATTACATGCCAGCCCCTTACAGCTGGCCATGGGTTTTGCAGGTGCTACCGCATTTTTATCCATGTGGATATCCAATACCGCCACTACCATGTTGATGGTAACCATCGCTCTGCCACTACTGCAGCGATTAATGGATGATCATAAATCTGAGGATATTGCTCCCATGGCCACCAGCTTTTTATTAATCATCGCCTACTCCGCCAATATTGGTGGCATGGGCACACCGGTTGGTACAGCGCCAAATCTGGTTTTTTTAGAAAACATACGTCTCTATGCTCCAGAATCTGTGCCCTCCTTTCTGGAATGGATGATGATCGGCGTGCCGATGGTCATTGTCGGACTGGCTGTACTGTTCGCAGTGTTAGGGCCGCAGCTCTCTCGGTTACCATGGAAACCATCTGATGGTGCAGCACTTCATCAATCCCTCGTTGAACTTGGCCGCATGCGTTTCGAAGAGAAGATGGTTGGTTGGGTGCTCACCATCACGGCACTGTTGTGGATGAGCCGAAAAGGCATTCAAACGGACAGTTTTGACATCCCCGGCTGGGCAGGACTATTGCCTTACAAGGGCATTGATGATGGCACCGTGGCTATTCTGATGGCCAGCCTGTTATTCCTGTTTCGCAGCAAACAACATGGTGCAATATTGAATACAGCTTCATTCAGGAAACTGCCATGGGATATTGTACTGCTACTCGGTGGTGGCTTTGCACTGGCTTACGGCATGCAACATTCCGGTCTGTCCGGCTGGATTGGTGGGCAACTTGAATTTCTTGGTGATGTGCCCTTAGTGCTAATGATGCTCGGTATCGCCTGTATCATTATTTTTCTGACTGAGATCACCAGCAATACTGCCACCACGCAGGTGATGTTACCGATCCTTGCTGCTGCAAGTATTGCCAGTGGACTGGATATCACATCCACTTTGCTTGTTGCTACGCTGGCAGCATCCTGTGCATTCATGCTGCCTGTGGCTACACCACCCAATGCCATCGTATTCGGAACAGATCGTGTGCCCATGCACAGCATGGTGAAAGCTGGCATCCGATTGAATCTGATCATGATTTTTATCATCACTGCTATGGTCTATGTTATGAGACCGCTCTTACCTGGTTTTTAATCTGCACCGTGTCTGTTCACTGGCTTTGATTACCATTCGATAGTGTGGCCTTCCCGTGCCAGATCAATCTCGGAAATATCATATTTACGTTTAGCCAATACATCTTTAAAAATAGCTTCTAATTCATCATCACTACGTGTGGGTTCATGATGAGTATGAAATAACTGTTTCACTCCGGCCTGCTCCGCCATTTCCAAACATGTATCGAAAGTGCCGTGTCCCCACCCCTTTTTGGCGGGATATTCGGCCGTGGTATAGGATGAATCGGCAATCAACATATCGACACCCTGAATCTGATCTATAATGCCCTGATTACGTTCTTCAATCAGCGATTGGTACATAACAAACTCATCGTCTTTAGGCGCATAAATATTATAACAGGGTTCATGATCACCGGTAAAAAATAGCGACTTACCATTACAATCGATACGATAACCAAAATTTGTAACCGGATGGTTCATCAATACCGGCGTTATTGTGGCAGAACCAATCTGTACTGATTCACCTTGCTGCAGAGATCGATAATTCACCTGAGCTTTGAGCTCACACTCCCGAATAGGAAAAAAACGGTAACGTAACTGCTCAGTTAAAATATCACTGATACTATTCTGGGTAATCGGGTCATAAGCACCATAAATAGAGACCTCATTATTTGGCACAAGCAGAGGGATAAACAAAGGCAGGCCTTGGATATGATCCCAGTGTGAATGGGTGTTAAATATATGTGCATGCAATGGAAATTTATCAAACAGCGTTTGCGATAATGGAAAAATACCCGTACCTGCATCGAGAATGATCAATTCTCCATCATCGGTCCAAATTTCAATACAGGTTGTATTGCCTCCATAACGCACTGTTTTAGGGCCAGGAGATGGGATTGTACCGCGCACACCACGAAACCTTACAATCATATGCTAGCCCCCAACCATACTCTGGATTTGCTCTACTTCTGACTGCAAGGCTTGCATCTGATCGATAACAGTAGCCATATCCACATCCAGCCGTTGATGAATAGCGGTTGGAAATGCCTCTACTTCAGCATCACCGTTTGCCCCCAATCCCATTACAGTCACCACCATATTTGCAGCTGCGACGGTAATCGTCATATCAGATGAGTCAGCATCACACGCTACATGCATACGTATGCAATCCACCAGTGACAAGGGCAGCTGCCAACTATCCGCCAACAACGCTCCTACCTCTGCATAAGTTATACCCAGATGCACGGCTTCGGCCTTGGCCAATGAACAACCATGTGCCTTTACATCCTCTAATACCTCAGCATAACGATCCGGTTCAAGTTGAATAAATACCATTTTCCCAAACCCATGCAACAACCCTGCGATGAAATGATCAGAAACATCTTTAAGATGCAAACAGTCCTTTGCCAAACGTTGCGCCACAAACGCTGTAGCCAACGAGTGTGTTAAAAACGACCCCATAGGTAAGCCAGGAATACTTTTCTGCGGCAATGCATCAATGGTGGCGATACTGATGGCTAGATTTTTTACTGTATTCATACCTAGATATACCAGCGCATGTTGAATCGACACAATATCACGAGAGAGTGCAAAAAAGGCCGAATTGACCAACTTTAATATTTTCATGGTCATGACAGGGTCATATTCAATGACTTCTACAAGATCTTTGGGGCTACAGTTAATGTCTTTCGTCATTTCCATCAAACGCATCACACTCTGTGGAAACGGAGGCATAGACTCCACCACTGCGTTTACACGCTGATGCATACTCTCTTGCTCTAGACTATCAACTTGGCATGACTTTTTCATAGTCTTCAAGGAAGCAAGAAGAGTGCCGCATCAAATCAATCCAACAGGATGCTCCCTTGTTTAAAAACACCCGAGTGCGCTACCAATCAAGATATGGTAAAACGATTATGATTGGAGCATTCCACGATTGACATACTTCAACGCACTTTCTAACGTCGCACCACACTAGAACCCAAGGACTTTCCATGCCAAACATCCAGCAATCACAAATCGATTTCGAGCAAGCTAAAAAAATATTACCCGGTGGTGTCAATTCACCAGTACGCGCATTTAAATCGGTAGGCGGCACACCACGTTTCTTCGCATCGGCCAGTGGTGCTTATGTGCAGGATGTTGATGGCAATAATTACATCGATTATGTCGGTTCATGGGGACCGATGATTCTCGGCCATGCGCATCCTGATGTGGTTAAAGGTGTACAGGAAACAGCAGCGCTTGGCATGAGCTTTGGCGCTCCATGTGAACTGGAAATTGATCTGGCTAAACTGGTCATTGATATGGTGCCTTCGATTGATGTGATCCGTTTTGTAAACTCAGGCTCCGAAGCCACTATGAGCGCATTGCGTCTGGCGCGTGGTTTCACTGGTCGTGATAAGTTCATCAAATTCGACGGTGGTTACCACGGCCATGCCGATGGTTTTCTGGTGAAAGCAGGTTCCGGTGCAGCAACCTTTGGAGAGCCTGACTCTGCTGGTGTACCTGCTGATTATGCCAAGTTAACACTGACGGCTGCATTCAATGATTTGGAAGCAGTCAAATGTCTGTTTGCTGAAAACAAGGATGAGATTGCCTGTATTATTGTTGAGCCTGTACCCGGCAATACCGGTGTAATGAAACTGTATGAAAATGGTTTTTTACAGCAACTGCGTGATATCTGTGATGCTGAAGGTGCACTGCTAATTTTTGATGAAGTTATGTCTGGATTCCGGGTAGCTGCCGGAGGCGCTCAGGAACGTTTTAATATCATGCCT
>JAUZQJ010000138.1 GCA_030951045.1 Mariprofundus sp. | reverse complement strand
GCAAGGGCGTAACTGGTAACGGTTGGGTCTGAAGGAAGCCATAGGAAGTGAGTGACACATAACGCAAGTAAACCTGATTCGGCGCAGCAGGGGCGATTAGCCTGCGAAATAGGGCAAAATCCGATACTCGGTCAGACCTGTCGCGTGTTTGAGGGTGGGGTTACTCACAGGGAGCCAGACCTTAACTGGGGAAGCCTTGCACAGGCTTGGTAACAAGGCGGTCCGGTCAAGAGGATACTCAAGATTGAGATGCGTGTGGGGTGGCAGATGAACCCGTAGTAGTGAAGAAGCAGATACAGAAGATTCCGACAGGGTTTCGCTCTGTTCAGTCGGGATGCAGAAGCCATGCGATAGCATGGGGTGTTTCTGTCTCAGTTATCTGAGGTAAGTATTTGCAGGAGCCGTATACGAGGTCCGTACGTACGGTTCTGTGAGAGGGAGGCGGGAGTGATCCCACCCTCTACTCGATATCTCTGATCTGCAAGGTGCTTAAGTAGGTGGTATATGGATGCGCTCAATCTCAACAGCCATGCGCGTTGATGGATCAATAGTGACTAAGGTGGCAAAGATAGAGGCTCCACCCTCCGCTGCCTCAAAACGCTCCGGCAAACGCTGGACCATACGTCTTAACGCTCCTTCAACCTTCATGCCGATAATGGATTGATAGGAGCCCGTCATACCTATGTCAGATTGATAGGCTGTACCAGATGCATGAATAATTTCATCACAGGTCGGTACATGGGTATGTGTGCCATAGACAAAAGAGGCGCGCCCATCCATATACCAGCCCATACCCATCTTCTCACTGGTCGCTTCAGCATGCATATCAACCAATACGGCACTAACATCATCAGGAATCTCAGACATGGCCTGATCAACTGCTTCAAAAGGGCAATCCCAAGAACCCATGAATACCTGGCCGATAAGGTTGATGACAGCAATTTTATGGCCTGTGGTGGTCTCTTGTACTGTCCAGCCACGACCTGGTGCAAACTGAGTGAAATTCATCGGACGCACATAGCGGTCATCTTCATCAATATGTTCAAGGAAACTGCGTTGATCCCAGCAATGATTACCGTTGGTTAGTACATTAACACCGAGATTGAATAATTCATCTGCGACTTTTTCCGTAGTGCCAAAACCATGTGCCAGGTTTTCACCGTTAGCGACCACAAAATCGACTTGGTGCATATCAATGAGTGATGGCAAGTGGCTCTTGAGCGCACGTCGACCGGCTTGACCGAGGACATCACCAATCACTAACACCTTCATTCTTTCTAAGCTGGTTTCGTACATGCAATAACCTCTTTTTCTGTAATAACATAATGCATCGGCACATCATGGCTTTCAAATGGCACTTGTGCGACCTCTTGGCACGAAAAGGCCAAGCCAATGATCTGCTTGATATGCATGCGATGTTGCGCAAGCCAAAAATCAAAACAGCCCTTACCCATACCCAGGCGGTTTCCCTGCCGATCAAAAGCAGTCAAAGGGCATAATAGTGTAGTTGTACCCTGACTACCATTCCACAATAAACCTCCAATCGGTTCCTGTATGCCGAACAGGCCAACTTGCCACTGCGTTGCGTTAGAGAGCTCATGCCACTCCATGTGCTCATGGTGATGTGTTACCGAAGAGAATAGTCGGTATTCATTGTGTTCAAGCAGGGGGTCGGTAGCCACTTCAGAAGGCAGCGAGCGATAGATCAGTAAATTTTGGGATGGCTTATTTTCAGTAGCAAGATAAGCAAACAGGGATGCCATAATGGATTCGGAATATGTTTTCCGATGGTCGGAAGTTAACGCCTTACGCTGTTTCAGCGCAGATGTACGTAGAAGGGCTTTATTCATGGGCAATCCGATTTAAATAACCGAGTAAGTTATGCGAAGCAGAGGGGTAGAAGGAACCTCCGCGTTGGCGTGGTGGCAAACAGTCGACGAACCCTCTAACAAGAGGTGGGTGCCGCAACTGGGCATCAGGTATCCCAAAAAGGGACGCACAACAGCCAAGATAGGTAAGCTCCCATTCGACAAGTATCGGCTCAGGCAACATTTATGCCATTCGCTCAACGCAGAGGCGCTTTCGCTAAACCTTCTGCTTGTGACACTATACTATCAAATTCTGAGATCAAGCCTTCCAGACCATCAACGCCTGAGTCTTTCGCCTTTAATAATTCACCAGCCAAATTCAAAGCCACAAGTGTTAGCAGACGATCTGATCCGACAGATGCCCCCATATCTCTAAGCTCATCAATATGCTTTTGAACGAGGTTGGAAGCCGCAATCACTTGATTCGGGTCTTCATCTGTCAAAATAGAAAAATTGCGACCCATCAAGGTGATTTCAACAGGATTGCTCACGATGTTTCTCCCTGTTCAGTCATCAATCCGTCAAGTTGTTCCATCGCATGCTCTACGCGAGCTTTCGCTTCCAGCCGAGCATTTTGAACGCCTTCAAGTTCGCTTTCCAAGTGCTGTACCTGATCTCGACGCTTACGTAGTTCACTTTCAGCGATACGTACCACCTCACGCATGCGGTGATTATCGGCAATGGTTTTTTCCATATTGCGGCGAATAACAGACAAATGTTCTGTAAGCACTTGCATGCGCTCTTCTAGGGCTTGTTGTGGTGATTCTGACATGGTTGACATTGAATCACTTTCAGGTGATGAATTCAAGTCTAATATATCATATGCCCGCCAGGACGGCTGTTATTTTAGATAGATGCACAGCAATAGTTGTAAGCGTGATAACGCCCATTGTCTGTCAGAGATAGGCAATGAGTGAGCTTATGGAACGAGCGCAGCCTCAATATCGGCAAGGAAAGGAAACCAGTTGATTAACCATGCTGCCACGCGACTGAAGCTGCCTAAGAAAATTAACGAACCTACAAAAATTAACAGTACGCCCGATACTTTTTCAATAATCATGAGATGACGTTTGAAGCCCTGAGACCAGCGTAAAAATGCATCCGTCGCTAATGCGGCCAACAAGAAGGGGATGGCCAAACCCAATGAATATGTAGCTAACAGAGCGATACCGCGCATCAGCTCAGCCTGAGCACCTGCCACGGCTAGAATAGCCCCCAGAATAGGGCCTACACAAGGTGTCCAGCCAAATGCAAAAGCAGCGCCCAACACCAGTGCTCCCATACCATGCTTGGCATTGATGCCGCCTGTATCAAAATGTGCATCCATCATCAGGAACGGAATCCGGATTATACCGGTATAGTGAAAACCGAATACTACAATTACGGCACCGGCCACTTTCCCCAGCATGGCCAGATGCGACAACATCCATTGTCCTAGTAATGATGCTGATGCTCCGAGAATAATAAACACCAGACTAAATCCTGCTACAAACCAGATAGATTGTACTACTGCACGGCGCCGAACCGATGACGTTTGCCCATCTTGCTGACGCAGATCGTTCACTGACACGCCGGATATATAAGAGAGGTAAGCCGGCACTAAAGGCAATACGCAGGGCGATAAAAATGATAACAGCCCTGCCAATAGGGCTCCTACAAATGTTACTTCAATCATGAGTACTCCATCATTTTATTTAAGTTAAGAATAATAAGCGAGCCTTAGTCGGTTCATATAGGCAGAGCTTACCCTACCTCTGAATCAATCCACTCCGTATATTGCGTACTGCAATCACGCAGGTCCCAGGTTATTTCCGGCAATTCATAAGGGTGTACTTGATGTAGCCATTCAAGCACTCTGTCTTTATGATTAATATTTGTTTTAATGCTCAGGTAATATTCTTCTGCCTGCTCTACCTTACCTTTCCATCTGTAGGTGGAAATTCCAGGTCCTGTCAATTGCACGCAAGCGCACAACTTCAGATCAATTAGCGTTGTAGCAATCAAACTGGCTTCAGAGCGTGAGCAAACACTGGTGTGAATAATACATATTTTTTGCATGGGCTATCTTAACGCTTGCTCAATATAATCTAAAGTAGATTGTTTACACCGCTCTATGACTATAATTAAGAACAGACATGCAATGCTGCGACTATTCTAGTGTCGGAACCTTGTTCGAGCACGGCATGCCTGCTAGAAATGAGTGTGGAGGATCAACCATGTCAGACAACATTGATAGCATTCTCGAAGAACATCGCTGCTTTTCACCACCGCAAGGTCACAAGGGCAACATCGCTTCATTGCAAGCGTATCGTAGGTTATGCGATGACTTCGCCAATGATTCTGATGCTATGTGGGAGCGTCTTGCTTCAGAACACCTGGATTGGAAGACACCATTCTCTAATGTACTGAATCAAGACAACGCGCCATTCTTTCGCTGGTTTGAAGGCGGTACATTAAACCTGTCCGAAAACTGTCTTGATCGCCATGTCGCCGCAGGCCTTGGTGACCGCAACGCCATTATTTGGGAAAGTGAGGCTGGTGAGGTGCGTAAAATCTCATACCGTGCCCTATTGGCCGATGTTTGCCGCGCCGCCAACGCCATGACCACACTCGGTATTGGTGCAGGTGACCGGGTAGTGATTTATATGCCAATGATTCCGGAAGCCGCTATTGCCATGCTGGCCTGTACCCGCATCGGCGCTATTCATTCCGTAGTATTCGGTGCATTTTCTCCACACGCATTGAAAGATCGCATTGAAGATACCCAAGCTCGGTTGTTGATTACTGCCGATGGTGGTGGCCGCCGTGGGGGTGTGCATGCGCTCAAACCGAATGTAGATGAAGCCCTCCATGAGGGGGGGCAAAGTGTTGAACACGTTTGTGTGGTGCGCCATGCTGGCAATGATATTGATATGTCGGGCAAGCGTGACATCTACTGGCACGAAATCCTGCAAGTTGAACCCGATCATTGCGAACCTTTAGCTGTAGATTCCGAACATCCACTATTTATCCTCTATACATCAGGCTCTACCGGCAAACCGAAAGGTATTTTACATAGTACTGCGGGTTATCTGTTGTGGGCGCGCCTCACCATGTTATGGACATTTGATTTTCAACCAGAAAGCGATGTGTTCTGGTGTACCGCAGATGTTGGCTGGATCACCGGTCACACCTACTCCATTTACGGGCCGCTGGCCTGTGGTGGCACAACGGTAATGTATGAAGGGGTACCAACATTCCCTGATCCGGGTCGCTTGTGGAAAATTTGTGAGGATCATGATGTCACTGTTTTTTACACTGCTCCGACTGCTATTCGCGCTCTGATTAAAGCCGGTGACGAATGGCCGAATCAATATGACCTCTCCGATTTACGCATACTCGGAACTGTAGGTGAACCGATTAATCCGGAAGCATGGATGTGGTATCACAATGTCATTGGTAAAGCTAAGTGCCCGATTGTTGATACATGGTGGCAAACAGAAACGGGGGGACACATGATTGCACCGCTGCCATTTGCCACTCCGACCAAACCCGGATCTGCTACACTGCCTCTGCCCGGTATTGATGTCGCTGTAGTCGATGAAAGCGGTGAGGATGTCAGTGGTGATGGTGGTTTGCTGGTTATACGAAAACCGTGGCCATCGATGTTACGTGGTGTTTGGGGTGATGATCAGCGTTATATTGACACGTATTGGCATAAATTTGAGGGTAAATATTATTTCGCCGGTGATGGTGCCAGGTGTGATAAAGATGGCTATATGTGGATCATGGGGCGGGTTGATGATGTATTGAATGTTTCCGGTCACAGGCTTGGTACGATGGAGATTGAATCCGCACTGGTATCACACCCGGCTGTTGCTGAAGCTGCCGTTGTTGGTCGCCCACACGATATCAAAGGTGAAGCGGTGTGTGCATTTGTTACGCCGAAAGGCAATGTGGAGGATGCCGACGCGGCAGCCTTGGCTGCTGAACTGCGCATCCATGTTAGCAAAGAGATTGGCGCTATAGCGAAGCCGGATGATATTCGCTTCTCCAACAGTCTACCTAAAACACGTTCCGGAAAAATCATGCGACGCCTGCTGCGGGATATTGCAGCAGGTCGAGAGATTACCTCGGACATATCAACACTTGAAGATCAAAGTGTAGTTCAACAATTACAAAGGCCAAGATAACCGATGGCAGCCTTATTCCTTTTGGTGTTCAGCTGAAATCGCGGCATATTTTTCATCATCCGGTCGGCACCTTTCCAGCTGGTGCGCGTTGGTATCTGGCCGGTATTGCAGTGTTTACACTGTTATGTCTGGCTATGCATTTATCGATTCAAACAGATGCTCAGCAACGCGCCGAATTGCTGGTGCAGGCCTGGGCTAAGAAAGCCGATGTTCAAGTACATAATATCCGTTATCACCTGCTTCGTAATGCGTTAATTCTTAAAGATATTCACACTGAACGAGGTGGTGATTCTATTACCATCAAGCATATTTTATTACGAACGAGCCCTGAATCATTGAACAGTCCCAAACCACAGATAGGGCAGGTGGAAATATCAGGTATTGAAGCGGAACTACATCAGAATCAAGTGACCCATACCTGGCAATTAAATCAGTCACTGATGCAGATATGGCAGGCTGCTTCTTCACTACAAGTCCGAAACGGCCATCTTGCACTGCATCTTAAGCAGCATGATAGCACCCCTTTGGTACTGGAAAATATCTTCATCATGCAACACTTGCAGTCGCAAACACGCATGATCATTGCATCAGCCAGTCTGCAGCATGGTTTATTACAGTGGCAGTTGCATACCGATCGCGTCAGCAATGAATCTGATGGGCTGTTCAGCTGGAAGCGTGTAAATACACAGCAATTGACGGATGCATTGGCATTGCAGCCGATGGGAGGGCAGCTCGATGGCGAACTTACATGGCAGCAGTCAGGCGCTGGGCAGCAATATCCTCTTAATATTCAGGGTGAAACTCTTCTGAGTTTCGCCAATACGGTTTCAAATAACTCCGCAGACCCCGGCAATAAACAGCCCTTACATCGCTTACGTTTTTCAGCAGCACAACAGACAGATGCATGGAGCATCGATATGGATGCAAGCGCATGGCCACTTGCCGCATGGTCATCGCTCATGCCTGGTCTTGGAGAGCGCCAGCTTACTGCTGGCCACATTGATGGTTCTACGCATTGGCAGGGAGTGCCTGGGGGATGGGTCATCAACGGCTCCAAAGGAGCTATACGCGATATTGTGTTTGCAGTACAGGGGGATGACAAATATAATCATTCTACTGCATGGTCTTGGAATGGCATCGATTACGACAGTTTTCATGTTGATACAAAGCAACAATATTTACACGTATCCCGTATGGCGCTGAACGATGGGAAGATGACGCTCAACACAGAAAGGGATCCTACAGCCGCCGCACAGCAGGCTCCTCAAAAAGCTGCTTTGTCTGATCTTTGGAATATCAGCATTGATGACATTCAGGTACACAATATGATCATGGATATTAAGCTGCCTGATGGTGATATAACACTGCAATCTCTCACCGGGCAAGGCGCATGGCCAAAACGGCATGACCTGAGCTTTGATCTTGCTACTGACAAGCTTGACAGTTCACTTGATCCAAAGTGGCGACTGCGTGGCAATGTGAGAAAGAATGAAGCGATGCACTCTACTGATGCTGAATTCACTGTGCATGCCAGAGATATTCCTATCACCAGCATGCGTCCTTTATTGCCTCTACGCATTGATGATAATAGTCCAGTCACTTTAACAGGTAAGATGGACATGCGAAGCAAAGTATCCGTGCAGCAAGGCATATGGCGCATGCAAGGAAAAGCCAGCGCCACAGATGTGCAGGTATCGCATGCAGGTGATGTCTGGATGGCCGATCATATCACCACCAGATTCGGTCCTGTCGGTATGAATCTTGATATGCAGCACATTGATCAAATCAAAGTTGAACAGTGGTTATATCTCGCAGCACTGGAACCATTACAACCTGTTCATCAGGAACAAGTCATCGTACCAGTGCAGACGGCTTGGTGGGCCGCAGCCTTACGCAATAAAGGTATCCGGATTGATCAACTTCGACTGCAAGATGGTACGCTTAGTGTGGGTCAGAAAGAGTCCCGTTGGGCTAAACACTTTGATATTCAAATCGATAATCTGGGTATAAACAGCCGTGCAAACGTCAAAGCCAAGGCAGACGTGGGAGGGGGGCTGTTTGAATTAAGCGGTCAGTGGAGCACATTAACTGAGCCACAGCGATTTATGGGGTCTGTCTCACTGCACCATGCATCACCGTTCTTTTTGCATTCATGGATGTTGGCATCAGGCATGCCGCGGCTTCTTCGTGGTCATCTGGATTTACAGTTAGATATTATTGAGGCCAGTGAGCCTGACAGTTATCAAAGCAGGTGGACGGTTCAGTTGCAGCGAGCATTATCAGGGATAGGCAATGATCAGAACGATCCTATGCTCGTTCGCACCGGTTATAATACGCATGATCTGATTCAGCATTTAGGAAGTGAGCGTGAAATTATAAATCTGGAGAATAGCATTGCCGGTTCCTGGCAGCAGCGACCGCTTAACTTTGCTATGATCGAGCAATCATTTTTGAACACATTATATGATGTCTCACAGCAGCATTATTCTTTGCAGGAACTATCGCACCAGCATGTGCTTCCTCAAAAACCCATAAAGCCATCTCTTCCTGCGGCAATAGGTTTAAATACGCAAACGCGCTTACATAATAAGAAAGGTGTGCTGTCTCTGAATGAGCGTAGTCGTTTAATTAAAGTGGTACGTTATCTGCGTACAAAACCGGAGATGAGTATTGATTTGATTCCACGTTGGTCTGGGGAGAGGCTCGACGATGAGATGCTTGCTCGGATTTTACATACGCAACATTTGATCAAACGCTATATGGTGCATCGCAAGATTGATGAAAATCGCATTTTCCCGCTCTGGCCTGCGAACTCAGACCATGACCAGGAAATCAGTTCAATCCAGATTAAACTCAACGCACAGCCATTGATCAGATAGTTTCGCCACTCTGGCGGCAACCTTATTCTGAATAAACATCGCTTTTATTCGTCACTGTTAACCAGCTGAATGCATTGTAGTTACCGGCATTGGTTTTTACCTTGGATCCATTTACGCTCACTATAAATTGGCGGAAACAAACCACAGGACGCTATCAAGTGAACGAAATTTCACTGATATCTTAGTATCCAGAACACCCTTCGGACAAGCTATTTGGCTAGGCCTTTTGTTGTGCTACATACCCGGATTAATCCATGTTCCCTGCCTCCCCCCCCCAAACAGGGGGTTGTGGCAAGAATGTCCGGCTATATGTTCGCCCCTGATACTTTCTACAGATAAGCGTCTGTTCCTGTGAAATCGTATCCGGGGGATATCTATGATATATATTAAACTCAAACAGATGATAGTGCTGATGCTTGTTGCAGGCTTGATG